>JBAUOX010000236.1:0-2916 GCA_049579985.1 Isosphaeraceae bacterium
ATGGGGAAAGATGCTTGGGTGGCTGGGGCTGACCGTAGGGAAGCCCCAGGGCCGAAGCCTGTGCGTCTGGGGCGTCGCCTCCGGCTCCGCCGCCAGCCACCCGGCGCAAGCCCTCGATCGCGGAGGATCTCGACCGCGCCCCCTACGAGGCGGATAGCAACCGGAAGACAAACTTCAAGATCGAAGATTTTTTATGGTTTGCAGCCACGCGCCTGATCTGGGATGATGCAAGAAGATAGTGATTCAGACGACGATCTCACGAACGAGGACTCCCTCCGAGCTCTCGATCTCGTTCTTGCATCATAAGGTCGGTGCGTTCGCCTCACGTGGGGTCGGGTACCTCTCCTGTGTGTAGAGGACGATCATGAATGCGCCCACCGCGAAAGAGCCAGAGTCCAAGACCAGCGGGCCAAGGCGGCTCGAGAAGGTTCCGACGGGGATCCAGGGACTCGACGAGATCACCTGCGGCGGCCTCCCCCGGGGGCGGACCACCCTGGTCTGCGGCGGGCCGGGGTGCGGCAAGACCTTGTTGGCCCTGGAATTCCTCGTCCATGGGGCCATGCGGTTCGGCGAGCCGGGCGTCTTCATCGCCTTCGAGGAGACCGCCGGGGAACTGGCCACCAACGGCGCCTCGCTGGGTTTCGACCTGGCCGCGCTGGAGGCGGATCGGAAACTGGCCATCGATTACGTCCGCATCGAGCGGAGCGAGATCGAGGAATCGGGGGAGTACGACCTCGAGGGCCTCTTCATCCGGATCGGGTTCGCCATCGATTCGATCGGGGCCAGGCGGGTCGCGATCGACACCCTGGAGGTGCTCTTCGCCGGGCTGCCCAACCCGGGCATCCTGCGGGCCGAGCTGCGCCGGTTGTTCCGCTGGCTGAAGGAGAAGGGCGTCACCGCGATCGTCACCGGCGAGCGCGGCAACGATGGCCTGACCCGCCACGGACTCGAGGAATACATCTCCGATTGCGTGATCACTCTCGACCACCGGGTCAGCGACCAGATCTCGACCCGGCGGTTGCGGGTGCTGAAATACCGGGGCTCGGGCCACGACACCGACGAGGTCCCCTTCCTGATCGATGAGGGGGGCCTGTCGGTCCTGCCGAGCTCCTCGATGGGGCTGGACCACCAGGCCCCGATGTCGCGCGTCTCCAGCGGCGTCCCGGACCTGGACGCCATGCTCGGGGGAGGGGGCTTCTACCGGGGCGGCACCGTCCTCGTCTCCGGGGCGGCGGGGTGCGGGAAGACCAGCCTGGCGGCCATCTTCGCCCGGCGGGCCTGCCTCGACGGCAATCGCTGCCTGTTCTTCACGTTCGAGGAGTCCGCCAGCCAGGTCGTCCGCAACATGCGCTCCATCGGCATGGACCTGGCGCCCCTGATGGAGCAGAACCTCCTCCGCTTCCATGCGTCGCGGCCCAGCGCCGGCGGCCTGGAGGTGCACCTGGCCCGGATGCATCGGCTGGTCGCCGATTTCGCGCCCGAGGTCGTTGTCATCGATCCGATCACGAACCTGCTCACCGTCGGGACCGTCAGCGAGCTGCGATCGATGCTGACCCGCATGATCGATTTCTTCAAGGGCCGCCAGTTCACCACCCTCCTGACGAGCCTGACAGCCGCGATCCTCCCGAGCCAGGAGACCTCGGACGCACACATCTCCTCGCTGGTCGACACCTGGATCCTGGTGCGCGAGATCGAGTCCGACGGCGAGCGGAACCGCGGGCTCTACATCCTGAAATCGCGCGGCATGGCCCACTCGAACCAGGTCCGCGAGGTCCGCATTACGGACCAGGGGATCGAGCTGATCGACGTCTACCTCGGCACGGACGGGATCCTGGTCGGGGCGGCCCGCGAGGCCCGGATGATCCGCGATGACGCCGAGGCGCGCGAGCGCGAGTACGAGGCTCAGCAGCGGCAGCGGCGGATGGTCCATCGCCGCGCCGCGGTCCGGGCGCAGATCGACGCCCTCACTGCGGAGCTCGAGGCCGAGGAGGAGGAGCTGAGGTGGGCCGCCGAGCGAGAGCACAACGGTAGTAAGGGTGGAAAGGCCCGAGACGAAGCCCGGATGGCCGCAAAGCGGGGGGTCGACCTGAGCCCTGCCGACGGTAACCAAGGGAGGACGGTCCAGCCATGACACGGGATCAAGAGCCCATCGAGAAGGCGGATGGCCCGGCCGGGATGGCGGGCGAACGCATAGAGCTTCGCCTCTACGTGGCCGGCCAGACGTCCCGGTCGCTGGCGGCGATCGACAACCTCAAGAGGATTTGCGAGAAGAACCTCAAGGGGCGCTACACCATCGAGGTGATCGACCTCGTGCAAACCCCCCAACTGGCCCGCGCCGACCAGATCGTGGCCATCCCCACCCTGGTCAAGCAGCTCCCGCCGCCCCTGCGGAGGATCATCGGCGACCTCTCGAACTCGGAACGAGTCCTGATCGGCCTCGACACGCGGCTGGTCGATTCCACTGGAGCAGACCATGAATCCTGATCATCCCGCCGAGGACGAGGCCTCGTCGACCGATGCGCCGTGGCCGCTCGACCCCCAGCTCGCGCGGGGAGATGACGTCTTCGTCTTTTCCCTGTTCATCGCGGGGATGAGCCCGCAGTCCCGGCGGGCGGTCGACAACATAACCAAGCTCTGCGACCGCTACCTCGCCGGCCGTTGCGAGCTCCAGGTCGTCGACATCTACCAGCAGCCCGAGCTGGCCCAGGAGGAACAACTGGTCGCCGCGCCGACCCTGATCAAGAGGCTCCCCCTCCCCCTGCGCCGGTTCATCGGCGACCTCTCGGACACCGATCGAGTCCTGGTGCGCCTGGACCTACGCCGCGGACCCTAGAGCGATTTTCAATCGCGTGGATGACGAACCTGACACAAGGCAGAGGCACTCGAATGCACCCCCCCTACCCCCCCTTCGCAAGG
>JBAUOX010000237.1:0-16584 GCA_049579985.1 Isosphaeraceae bacterium
CGGTTCCCGCCCCCACCAGCCCTCTGTCAAGCTGGACCCGAAAGCACCTGCTGGGGTTGGAGGACCTGTCCGCCGCTGAGATCATGGCCATCCTGGAGACGGCCCAGTCGTTCGCCGAGATATCGACGCGGAGCCGCAAGAAGGTTCCCGCGCTGCAGGGACGCATCGTCTTCAACCTCTTCTTCGAGAACTCGACCCGGACGCGCACCAGCTTCAGCCTGGCCGCCAAGCGGCTTTCCGCGGACACCCAGGACTTCTCCACCAGTGCCTCCAGTCTCTCCAAGGGAGAGTCGTTCATCGACACGGCCAAGAACATCGAGGCGATGGGCGCTGATGTGATGGTGGTGCGACACCCGACGCCCGGCGCGCCACATCTGCTGGCCCAGCACGTGAAAGCGTCGGTCATCAACGCCGGCGACGGCGCTCACGAGCACCCCACGCAGGGGCTGCTCGATCTCATGACCATCCGCAAGGCGAAGGGCCGCATCGAAGGGCTTACCGTCGGCCTGCTGGGCGACATTGTCCACTCTCGCGTTGCCCGTTCCAACATCTGGGGGCTCACCAAGCTGGGGGCCCACGTCATTGTCTGCGGTCCTCCGACGCTCGTGCCCCGGTCGATGGAGCGCCTGGGCTGCGAGGTCGCCAACCGCCTTGACGACATCCTGCCTCGATGCGACGTCGTCAACGTGCTGCGCATCCAGTTCGAGCGGCAGCAGGGAGGGCTCTTCCCATCCGTGGGAGAATACTCTCATTTTTATATGATGACCCAGGAACGAATCAGGCTCGCCAGGCCCGACCTGCTGCTTTTGGCGCCCGGGCCGATCAACCGCGGCGTCGAGTTGACCCCCGAGGTCGCTGACGGCAAGCACTCGGCGATCCTCGACCAGGTCACCAACGGGCTGGCAGTCCGCATGGCAGTGCTCTACCTTCTGAGCGGGAAGATGGAGGCCAGGACCACGCAGACGAATTGACTGCTTCAGGTCGCTTCGCCGGCTCCGCCACAGGTCAGATCGCTCACGCCGCACCCCACGATCAGAAAGCCGACAGCCATGGGCAAACTCGCCTTGCCAACCATCCAGATTGCGGGGGGCCGGATCATCGACCCCAGCCGGGACTGCGACGAGATCGGCGATCTCTGGATCAGCCGGGGCCACGTTCTGCCGACCGGGGCAGGCTACGAAGAGGCCGAGATCGTCATCGACGCCCGCGGACTGATCGTCTGCCCCGGCTTGATCGACGTTCACGTCCACTTGCGAGAGCCGGGCAACGAGGAGGATGAGACCATCGCCACGGGTGCCGCGGCCGCCCTGGCGGGAGGGGTGACATCAGTGGCCTGCATGCCCAACACGAATCCCCCCATCGACAGCCAGGCCGCGGCCGAGTTTGTCGTGCTCCAAGGCCAGCGCGCTCGCCAGGCCAACGTCTATCCCGTAGGCGCCGTGAGCAAGGGCCGCAAGGGCGAAGAACTGGCGACTCTTGGTCAGCTTGTCGCCGGTGGTGCCGTGGCCTTCACCGACGACGGCGCGCCGGTCGCCTCGGCTGCCCTGATGCGCCGCGCCCTCGAGTACTCCAAGATGTTCGACCGCGTGATCATGCAGCACTGCCAGGTGCCCGAGCTCACCGTGGGCGGCGTCATGAACGAGGGTTTCGAGTCGATGCGACTCGGACTTGCCGGCATGCCAGACGCCGCCGAGGACATCATGGTCGCCCGCGACATCCGCCTCGCCGAGATCACGCGCGGCCGGCTGCACATCCAGCACATCTCGACGGCTCGCTCCGTCGAGCTGGTCCGCGAGGGCAAGCGACGCGGGGTCAAGGTCACCGCCGAGGCCTGCCCCCACCATTTCACGCTCACCGACGAGCGGCTCCGCACGTTCGACTCCAACTACAAGATGAACCCGCCCTTGCGTACCTGGAGTGATGTCGAGGCCGTGGTCGGCGGCCTCAGCGACGGCACGATCGAAATCCTCGCGACCGACCACGCCCCGCACGCACCCGAAAAAAAGATGAGAGAGCTGGACCTGGCCCCCTTTGGCGTCATCGGCCTGGAAACGCTGGTGCCGATCGTCGCCACGCACCTGGTCGATCCCGGCCACCTGTCCTGGCCCGAGGCGATCCGCAAGCTAACCATCAACCCGGCCCGGTTGCTGGGAATTCCCAAGGGCACCTTGAGGCCCGGAGCCGATGCCGACGTCACCTTGATCGATCCCACGGCGAGGTGGACGATCGATCCCTCCCAGTTCCGTTCTCGGAGCCGCAATTGCCCCTTCGCCGGCTGGGAGGTTCGCGGCCGCGCCCACACCGTGATCGTCTGCGGCGAGGTCCGCTATACTCTCGGCGGCATCGTCCAACAGGCCGGGGCGCTGGCTACGACTTGACGAGCAGTCGCGAGCAAGCTTGCAAAGCCGAATCCCCATCGGAGGCTTTGATCCGACAGTTGCGGCCCGGGCCTGGTGGCCCGAGCCGCCGACCCCACCCTTGAAAACGAAGGGAGTCATCTTCTACAGTTCAAATAGCGTCGGGCTCCAGGTTCCTGCTTGCTACCGCAACTTTGTCTCATGCTCTGGCTCATCGATGGTTACAACCTGATGTACGCCGCCGGAGCGCTGGACGGCCGGGAGATCCGCCGCGGATCGTTTCAACGCAAGCGCCGCCGGTTCCTGAGCGACCTGGCTGATGCCCTGGGACCGGAGCGATGCCGACAAACGACAGTCGTGCTTGACGCCTCGAGACCGCCAGCCGACTTTCCGCTCGAGACGGTCTACCAGGGTCTGAACCTCATCTTCGCCCTGGGCGACGAGAATGCCGACGCCCGGATCGAGGCCCTGATCGCCGCGCACTCGGCCCCCAAGTCGCTGACTGTCGTGTCATCGGACCGGCGCATTCGCCGTGCGGCCCAACGGCGCCGAGCCCGGACACTCAGCGCCGACGAGTTTCTCGATCTCCTGGAACGCTTTCAGACCGCCAAACGGCACGAAATGTCCTACCAGAATCCCGCGACGCCGCGTTCACTCGACCGCGACTCGCCACTGTCGGCGGAGGAAGCAGCGCTCTGGCTTGCCGAGTTCGGCGAACTCGATGCGGCACCCGAAACCAAGGAAGCCTTCGGTCCCGGTTCGACACTCCTGACCGATGCCGAGATCGCCCGCATTCAGAGGGAGATTGACAGCGAATCGTGATGCCCGCAAGGTCTCCTGGAATCACGACTTGAAATTGGCCTTCGATAATGAATGACCGATCCGTTCATTTTCGCGAGAATCTTCAAGGAGCCGGTTTTCTTGGCGTGCGAAGAGCCACGGTGCCGACGGCAAGCACCGTCGTCAGGCGGTATTGGATCGGCTCGGGACCCGCGGGTCCGGCTTACCGGGGACCGGTGCCGGTGTGCAATCAATTGCGAAGAGCGGCTGTCGCCCTGACCTTGGGCTTTTCGGCCGGGACCTGAGGATGCCGCTCGGGCGTGCCGGGACCTTGCTCGATGAGCTCATTGCCCAGACCAGGCCGCTTCTTGAGCGTGAAGGCGTCGTACAGCTCCCCCAGCGCGGTTCGCGCTTCGAGCCGGAGTGTGTCGCCGTCGATGGAGACGACCTGATAGAGTTGGGTCCCTTCGGCCGTTCGCTTCTGCTCCGGCTTGCGATCCAGGCTGTACTGCTTCGGCCCGGCGACCGAGTTGACATAGACCGTGCCGCTGCCAGGGTTGGCCGCGCTGGTGCTCGAATCGCCTGCGGAGGCGGTCTGGAGGCCAGTCCGGGCATAAGTATGATCGTGGCCCTGGAGCACGAGGTCGACGTGGTACTTGTCGAAGATCGGCTGCCAAAGCTGGCGGATCCGGGCATTGTCGCGTGACTTGGCCGACGAATAGATCGGGTGGTGGAACGTGATGATCGTCCACCGATTCGGGTTCCGGCCGAGGATTTCGTGCAGCCAATCGGCCTGCTTCTCGAGGCCCTCGTTCGAGTTCAAAGAAATGATCCGGGCGCCCTGGTAATCGACGAAGTAGGCTGTCTCTTCCAGGCCCCTGGGACCATTCTGGGGCAGGGCGAATTGCGCACGCCAGTGACCGGTGATCGAGGGCGACGAGTCCCTGGCGATCTCCCCACGCGACTTCTCATACTCGTGGTTACCGGGCGAGGGAAGGCTGGGGATCATCGCGTTGATCCAGCCGGCTGCCTGAAACCATTCCCCCCAGTTGCTGTCGTCGCTACCGCGGCTGACCAGGTCGCCGGCGTGAACAATGAAGCGAGCATCCGGGGCGCTGGCGAACGCGGCCCGGATGACCCGCGACCAGTGCGACTTGATGCTGTCCTGAGCGTCGCCAAGGTAGAGGAACCGGAACGGCTCCGGCCCGATTGCAGCCGTCTGGAAGGCGGCCCACTCACTCCAGTGCGTGCCGTCACCCACGCGGTAAAGGTATCTTGTCCGGGGCTCCAGTCCTTCGAAAACGACACTGTGGCAACGCGCCTCACCGGCCTTGGTAACCAGCGGCACCGTAACCGCTGGGACCGACCTCGCCTGCGACTCGAATTGCGCACCGTGATCGGCCAGGGCAACTTGCCCCTGAGCGTTCGCCACGGTCCCGTCCGTCCGCCATGTCACGGCTAGCGTATGCGCCGGATCTCCCGCGAAGGTGAGCATGACGCGGTCGGGAAAGGCCGTCGGTTGATAGACCTCGGCGGCAACGGGCACAGGCCGGTCACTCTTCTGCGCCAGGGCCGCGTTCGCCGTCAACACCACATACGTCAGACAGACTGCGCTCACGACGCGAAACAAGATTGGCTCATCGTAATTCAACATGGGTTGAGCTCCTTCCTTAAAGCGCTTCATGGCTCAATGAGGCCGGCATCGAGTACGAGCTGTTGAAAGCCCCTCGGCCGGCCTCAATCGCCCCATAACGTTAACACACTCTGGTTGCTACTGTTACGTCAATCTTTAATAGACCGGTCGTGTTCTCCGGAACTTCTTTGATATCGAGGGTTTCCGGCTTCAAGAACCTGTCAATCGAAGGTTGACCGAGCACTATGCTGCTGTCAGCGCGACCGTCAAGCAGCATGGTAGCCTTGCCGCGTCCCGGTCGCTTTAAGATTTGATGAATGCTGAACAGCGCGATCGCCAGCGCGGGCCAGCCAAACCACGGCCAGATCTCCCGCCAGCGCGGTAAGGGCTCGGCTGCTTCGACCTCACCGGCAATCTCGGCCAGTCCATGCGAGCCTTCAACCCTGACTTGCATGTCCCAGCGGCCCGGCTCGGGGAGCTCGAGCTGCGCCGCTCGGAAGAGCTTGTTGGTCGCGGCCTCGGCCGTGGCTGGATATTCGAGCGGGAGCTGACCGAGTTTGCTCATGCGAACGGTCACCCGTGCGCCTGTCATAGGTTCTCCCGTCAAGCTATCTTGAACCAGGACGCTGATGTCCACCGGGCCTGCGCGGAAGGGCGTCGGTGCGGTAAAAACGGTGATCCGATAGCCGCTCTTTGTTTCGGACAACCGTATCGATCCGCCGTCCGCGCCCGCCAGCGTGCACCATGTTTCCAGAAGTAGCCAAGCGAACAGCACGCCAACAACCACCGGTCGCATTCCTATCCTCCCGCGGGCAACGTACCACGCATCTGCATGGGCTGGAGAACAATCCAGACCCCGGCCGCGAAGAGAACGACGATCAGCAACGCCCAAGGCGCCAGCACCTTCAGGGTTTCTGATGCTCGCCGAGATCGATACTGGGCGATCCGATAACCGGAATACAGCGAGAGGAGCAACCCCATATCGAGAAACAGGATTTCCAGCCGAGGGAGCCAATCAGCGACGGGCCGGCAGCAAGCGCGTACCCAAGCCGGCTTGCCAAGGACGGCCCAGCCAAGATCACCGGCAAGCCGCTGCAGCACGGGAATGACCGCGTCAAAGCTCGCCAGGAAGTGAAAACTGTAGTGAGCCAGCCACATGCTGAAACCAAGCGGAACCAGCGCATACGAAAAGCGAGTGGCCGCCTCCAGCCTTGAAGCCTTGGGCAGGCCGGACCAACGGCAGAGCGCGGTCGCAGTACCGACCAGAACCACAGGCAGTACAATGAGGCCGAAGACGTAATAGAGACTGGAAGCCAGGAGCGGTGACCGCTGTCGTAGCAGTGACGTTAGCTGATCTTGCCACTCCAGAACCGGGGCGACCATTCCCGCGGCATTGACGAAGGCGCCGAAGGCCAGCACCACGATGAGAGCCGCCAGGTCAGGGCGTTTGCTGAACCGGCCGAGACCGGAGCGAAAGGAATCGTGCCACAACTCTTTTCCGGGCGCTTCGGCCAGGATGCCGATGTTGTCATGTGGGCAGGCGTGAATACAGTCGAGACAAAATGTGCAGTCCATGTTGCTCGACTTCCGGGGCTGGTACAGGTGCAGCTCGCAGCCGGGAATGTCATCTCTGCCCCGGATGCAGTCCTTGGTCCGGCACGATGCGCAGACAACGGGGTTGCGCACCTTGATTTGCAGCGGTGAAATCAGCGATTGCACGAAGTTGAACTGGCCGATCGGGCACACATACTTGCAGAAGGCCGCACCTCGAAAGAAACCGTCGATCACGAAGGCAGCCGCGAAGTAGGCCAAGGCAATCCAGGCGGTCCACCACGGGCTGTCCCAGAGTGCGAACGCCTCATAGGCCCACAGGAAGCTGACGAGTAAAAAGACCGCCAGCCATTTGTTGCGCAGCCGGCTCGGCCAGCTCCGGCCCCGAGGAAGCCAGCGCCTTGCGAACGTCCGTGGCACCATGAACGGGCAGGCCATGCAGAACACGTTGCCGGCCACCAGCGTCCCGAGAACGATCAGTCCGCGCCAGTGAATCCAAGGGAGCACGCCTGCCAGGTTCATGGCTCCGATCGGCGGCCCGCGGAAGCCATCGTAAATGATGAAACCGGCCACCAGCAGGAGGGGGACTTGAAAGCTCATTCGGGCATGCCGCCAGCGTAACAAGCGGCCGACCAGAGGCACTTTCAACACATCAAAGGCTGTGGGCTCGACGAGCGGGCGTGATTGCCCGACGATGGGTAGGGCGGGCCAAACGAGTGAGGTGCTTTGACCAGAGGCTGGGCCAGGCAACGACGACCCAGGCCGACGGGTTGTCGCTTCGTCTCCGCCAAAGAGGAGCCGGATGCCGATCACGCAGAGGGGCACCAGGTACGCCACGGAACCCGGCACCCACATCAAGACGCCGGCCACTGCCTGATCATCGAGTGGCGACAGGTTTCCGAGTCGCGGTCCTTCGGCGTAGTAAGCATAAAGAGGCTGGTCGGAAAAGGTCAGCAATGCGGACAGGAGCGTGTTTTGCACGTCTGCCAGGATCAGGTAAGGGATCAACAGCCAGGGCGACCAGCTCGGCCGGCTTGGATACGGCCGGATGACTGGATACCAGAACAGGATCGCCGTGCCCAGGAAACTGATGTGCTGGAGATAGTGCCACCCGTACGAACGAAGAACAAGTTCATAGATCGGCGGGAAGTGCCAGAACCAGGTGGCCGCGGTGAAGAGCAGCCAGGCCGGAACGGGGTGGGTCAAGCTCTGGAAGGTGCGACGAAGAAAGCGCGACCGAAACAGCGGGGCGACCCAGTACGTACGTATCGGTCGCGGCAATCCCAGCAGCAAGGGGAATTGCGGAGCACCCAGCCAGAGTAACGGCGGCGCGAGCATCAGCAGCAGCAGGTGCTGCAACATGTGGACTTGCAGCAGCAGGGACGTGAACGGCTCAATCGGCGACGCAAGGGCCAGGAAGAGCACCGTCAAGCCAGCCAGGAAAGCAATCAACTGGCCTTGCGACCAGCGCCGCGGACCTCGCCGATGAAGCACCAGCCAACCGCGCAAATAGATGCCGGCAGCCAGCAGGAGCGAGACGTACAACCACGGCTCGAACGGCCAGGAGCGGATGACGGCGTCGAACGTGGGGTTCATTGCGGGGCTCGCTGTCGTCACGGTTGGGCAATCGCCGCCGGTCGTGCCGGTTTCTGACCTGGCGGGCGCAGGCTGACCAGGAAATCGACCAGGCCGCTCATCTCGGCAGGCTTGATCTGCTTGCCGTAGGCCGGCATGTTGCCGCCGCCCGGGGTGCCGTTGCTGACCTGATCGATGAGCTGGTCGCGTGTCAGGCGGCTGCCGACCCTGGTCAGGTCCGGTCCGCGACGGCCCCCGATGCCCTGCAAGGCGTGGCAATTCCGGCATTGCTTGTTCTGAAAAACGAGTGCTCCCTGAAGTTGCAGCGGCGTGCACGCCCGTACCAGGTCTTCCGGCACGGCGTTGCCGCTCCAGGCGCCCATGACCGGCGACCACGGCTCGGTGGCGCCCTGGTACGTCAACACGGCAATCACCGTGGCGATCACGATGACGGACAACACCGCCACTGGCCGGCGACTCGGCGCCCGTTCGCCGCGATTGGACACAAACGGCACCAGCAGCAAAGCGCCGATCAGCACCACGGGCAAAGCCAGGATGATGAACGTTTCCGCTCCTGGCGGGCTCAGCGAGAGGAGCGCAAACAACCACCAGAAGGGCCAATCGGGTTTTGGATTGGCTCCCAGCAGTGCGGGTTCAGGGAGAGCCCCAGGACCTTTGGGTCCTGCAATCGCGGCGAGGACCACAATCACGACGACGGTCAGAGACGAGAAGAGAGCGTCCTTCAAGAGCGCTTCGCCGAAGAAGGGAACGCCATCCTTCTTCAGCTCCTTCTCGTACTCCTCCTGGTAGGTTCGGGGATCGACGGTCTTGCCTGGTACCGGGG
Organism: Isosphaeraceae bacterium; assembly: GCA_049579985.1. Classification (GTDB taxonomy): domain Bacteria; phylum Planctomycetota; class Planctomycetia; order Isosphaerales; family Isosphaeraceae; genus Aquisphaera. The sequence continues at coordinate 8,741 of JBAUOX010000237.1, forward strand.
GCTCGCTGATCCCCCGTTTCAGCACCAGCCAGAGATGTACCGCCAGGAAGGTCAGCAGCAACCCCGGGATGATGAACACGTGCAGGGCGAAGAACCGGCTCAGTGTGTCGCTGCCTATGAGCGGACCCCCCAAAAGCAGATCGACGAGGTACGGGCCAAGTCCCGGTACCCGTCCGGCCATCGACGCGCCGACACCGACGCCCCAGTAGGCGTCGGCATCCCAGCGCAAGACCTGGCCGGTGAAAGCCATGCCCAAAGTGAAAAACAGCAAGAGCACGCCTGTGAGCCAGTTCAACTCGCGTGGATACTTGAAGGCCGCGTGCAGGAAGACCTGGGTCATGTGGACCACGACCATGCAAACCATGGCCGACCCGGACCAGTAGTGCAGCGAACGCAGGAACCATCCCAGCGGCTGCTCATAATTCAGGTAGACCAGGCTCTCATAGGCATGGTCCGCGGTCGGCACGTAGACCAGCGCTAGACCGATTCCCGAGAGGACCTGGATCAAGAGCAGGGTCATGGACGCGCTGCCGAAGACGTACCACCACCCCATCGGACCGGCGACGCCCCGCGGGATGGGATGCATGAGCATCGGTCCCACGGTGTCGCGCAGGCTCAAGCGGGCTTCCAGCCATGCCAGAATTCGCTTCATCGCCGATCCTCACACTTTCACTGGTCTATCCAGGGTGTTCTGCAACGTGGGCAAGTGCGGCGCCTGGATCTCGAGCTGCCCGTTCCTGACCCTCCAGACGCACTGGAACAGGCCCCGCGTCGGCGGACCCGAAGCGCGCTGGCCGTTTTCGTAATAGACGCCGCCGTGGCACGGACACAGGAACAGGCCGGACTGCGGGAACCAGGTCACCGGGCAACCCAGGTGCGCGCAGTTCATGGCGAAAACCAGAAACCGATCCTCTCCCAGGTTGCGAACGTAAACTCCCGTGCGGGCCGCCATGCCGTCCCACGGCTGGCCGAGTGGATTGTCAAACGTCTCCGGGAGGGTCTCGTTGAGCGGGAATTTGCTCGGTGGACCAAGCTTGACCCACCGGACCTGGTGCTTTCGCAAGGCCCCGAACAGATAGCCCGCGAACGGAACTGCCAGGACCGCCGCAGCCACGGCGCCTGCTGCGTAGGTCAACCACTGGAGAAACGTGCGTCGTCCGGGATTCGTCCGTGCCGGCGACGGAGTCTGGCTAGCTGAGTGCGACATGGTTCAATCTCCTGTCCGCTGGACCGATCCGCCCTCTCTCCAGAAAGCCAGGAGAGTCGCGACGTGATTGACATCCTGCGCGGTCAGCGGCTGGAAACCCTCCGGCCGCCCTGTGGGATCGGCAAAATCCGGCATGCCGAGATCGGGACGCCCGGTGATCACATAACGGCGCAGCGCCTGGTCGCTGATCAGAGCCAGGAAGTCCGGATCGTTGATCGCTCCCACCGGCTTGCCGTCCGTCAACCCGCCGTACCGGCCACCCTCACCATGGTGGCCGTGGCAGGAAGCGCAGGCTTGAGCGAAGACCTTGAGGCCTTCTTCCTTATTTCCGGTCCCGGCTCCCTCGGGCCGGGTCCGCGGAATTAGATACGGAGGTGCGCCACTGGGGGCGGGCTCGACCGGTCCCCAATGGGGCTTGATGCCTTCCGCCAGAATCTTGACCTGCTCGGTCGTCAAGTGTCCGCCCTTGGCCGAGGCAAACGCCGGCATCAGCGTGCCGGGACGGCCTTCGGTAATGAGACGTTCCAGCTCCGTATCCGGGATCAGGGCCAGGAACAGCTTGTCGTTGAGCGGAGGGGCAGGGCCCAGCCTACCGTTCGCTCCATGGCAACCGGCGCAGTTCCGCTGAAAGAGGACGGTGAGCGTTCTTACCTCGTGAGGCTGCACGTACCTCTGACTGGCCCTAGGCTGACCGGGAAGATCGCAGCCGGCCGGCGAGCAGGCCAGGAAGGCCAATAAAGCCCAACACTGGCGAAAACTCGGTCCAGGAACGCAGCTTGGGAACCCGCGCCTGCTCACGGCCGACCTCCCCAACGTCCCGGCTCCGAGAAGCCGGCCGGCATATTCGGGCCACCTCCCACCGGTGCGGCGGGGACCTTTTCTGTCCTGATGACGACAACCGACATTGCCAGACCGTAAACCACCTGGGAGGCAATGAACCAGGGCCAATTCACGTGCTCCCAGAGTAGCGGGTTGATGATTCCCATGAAGCCATGGCAGAGACCTGTCCACAAGAGTGGCATCAGGACTCCCCCCGCAATCACGGGGCCTCCTGGAATTGGCGGCAGCGTTGGCGAGACGACCCCGAACAGCAGCCCAAAACTCACGGAGAAGGTGGCGTGGATGACAAGCGCCAGGATGAACGCTCCCCAGTAGAATTGTTCGAGCTGAGCTTCGGTCGCGCCGCTGATTCCCGGAACGACCATCCCCGCCAGCAGGTTGACGGGGAACCAAAGGCCATGGCCACTGATCGGGCCGTAAGCCAGGGCGGGAAAGAGCATCACCAGGCCACCCACGATGCCACCCTTGACTCCGGCGGAAATGGGGTGAACCTTTTCGGGAAGCCGGAACCGATTACCGGCCATACCGGGACGAAGCTGCTCCACCGTACCGGGCTTTTCGACGACAGGCTTGGGACGAAGTGCCGGCTCGACCAGCGGTTCCCGCACGTGTCCTCGACCGGGCAGCAGATGCCCGATCCACCCTCCCACGCCGAATACGAACAGCACCGCACCGACGAGGGACAGAACCAGGCTCGTCGCCAGACCAGCACCGAGGAGCGCAAGCCCCAGCGCCAGGACGATCGGCCAGGGCGTCGCCCGCGGCATTTCCAGGCCCTCGGGACCCGCTGGATCGTCCAGGTCCGACGACCTGTCACTGATTCTTGTCATGCTTCTCGTTTCCCAGGGAGAATTGATCGGGAGAATTCAAAATCCGCTCCTGGAATTTCCAATTCGACCTCAGCGTCCCAGGACATACACCAAGGTAAAGACCACCACCCATACGCCATCGACAAAGTGCCAGTACCAGGAGACGACTTCCACACCGGTCATGTTCCGTGCCGTGATCTGCCGGCGCCGCGCCAGGCCGAACACAATACTCATGACGAGCACCCCAATGCTGACGTGCAGGGCATGGAACCCGACCAGGGTGAAATACGTGGTCCCGAACAGATTGCGGCTGATGGTCAATCCCCACCTGCCGATCAGATCTCTCCACTCGAGCGCCGTGCCCAGGAGAAACAAGGCGCCCAAAACGATCGTCAGACCCCACCAACCAAGAAACTTCTGCTGTGAATTGCCGCGCAGAGCTTTCTCCGCCAGGTGAATCGTCGCGCTGCTGGAAAACAGGCACGCCGACGCGCCCAGTACCACCGGCCAGCGAAACACCTGGCTCGGATTCGGCTCGCCCTGGGTAGTCTGGTGCAAGAAATGGACATACGCCACGATCAGAGTACCGAAAAAGGCCACTTCCGACAGCAGGAATGTGAGCATCCCCACCTTGACCGACGCAACGTGGGCAGAGGAAGGTGAAACAGCAAGATTCGCAGCATTCTCTCTGTGCATGTTTTTGCCATTGCGAGCCAAGACGCTTTGATGACACGGTCGTGTCGAACCGTCACTCATACTTCCAGTCGGGATCATCCGGATGTTTGAGATCCCAGAGCGGGCGGCGGCTGCGCACCGTGGGAATCGTCTCAAAGTTGTACAACGGCGGCGGCGAGGTCGTGGCCCATTCGAGCGTCCAGGCATCCCACGGGTCGTCGCCCGCGAGGGCTCCAATCTTCAGGGAAATGAGCATGTTCCACACGAAGATCAAGTAGCTGGGCGCCTGGAGAAACGCCCCGAGACTGGCCACCTGGTTCCACAGTTCCCAGCCCCGATCCACCGGGTACGTGTAAATGCGGCGCGGCATCCCCAGCATGCCCGCGATGTGCATCGGCCCGAAGGTCAGGATGAAGCCGATCAAGAGCAGCCAGAATTGCCAGCGCGCCAGGCGTTCGGAATACATCCGGCCCGTGACCTTGGGATACCAGTAATAGAGGCCCGCGAAGAGGCCCATCAAGATGCCGCCAATGATCACCCAGTGAAAGTGGCCGACGACGAAGTAGCTATCGCTGAGCTGAAAATCCATCGGCGCCACGGCGAGCATGATGCCCGTCAGCCCGCCGATCACGAACATCGACAGGAAGCCAAGGCAAAACAGCAAGGGAGCGGCCATCCGCCAGCGGCCGCCGTAGACCGTGGCCAGCCAGTTGAAAATCTTGATCCCGGTCGGGATGCCGACCACCAGGCTCGCCGCGGCGAAGTAGACATCGACCGTCCGGCTCATCCCCACCGTGAACATATGGTGGGCCCAGACGCCAAAGCTGATGAAGGCGATGGCCACGGTGGAGGCAGCCACGAATTCGTAACCGAAGATCACCTTGCGCGTAAAAACCGGGATCACGTCGGACACCATGCCGAACGCCGGCAGCACCAGGATATACACCTCGGGATGGCCGAAGAACCAGAACAGGTGCTGCCATAAGTACGGCGAGCCACCCGCCTGCGCGTCGAAGAAGTGGGCTCCGAGCAAGCGGTCGAAGAGCAGCATGATCAGGGCGGCGGTAAGCGGCGGGAGGGCAAAAAGAATTTGCACATTGGCCCAGAATGCCATCCACGTGTAAAGCGGTATCTTGCGCAGGGTCATGCCGGGACAGCGCCAGGTCAGCACCGTGGTGACCAGGTTGATCGCACCTGACAAACTACCAACGCCGCTGAGCAAGAGGCCAAAGATCCAGAAGTCGGTTGCGGCACTTCGCGAGAACGTGTGTTCCGTCAGCGGGGCGTAGGCGAACCAGCCAATGGCGGGAGCTCCGCCCGTGGCAAAGCTGAAATAGCACAAGATACCGCCGAACAGCGTCACCCACAGGCCCAGGGCATTCAACCGGGGAAAGGCCATGTCCCGCGCCCCGATCTGCAGCGGCACGATGTAGTTGGCGACACCGGCCAGGATCGGCATCGCCGCGAAGAAGATCATCGTGGTGCCGTGCATCGTCATCATCTGGTTGAAGAGATCCGGGGGTACGGCCCTGGACTCGGCCCGTAGAAGCTGAAACCGCATCACCATCGCCTCGGCCCCGCCAATCACGAGAAAGACCAGGGCCATGAGAACATACATGATGCCGATTTGCTTGTGATCGACCGATGTCACCCACTCGTGAAGCATCGTGGTCCACGAGGGGCGTTCGAGGCTGGGTTCATGCACCGCGATAGCCATGCTTCTGGTCGTCCTGAATCATGAGCGACGGCGAAACGTTTCTTCCAGGCGTCGCGTATCTCTATTTCAGAGTCACCAGGTAGTTCACGATCTGGTCCACTTGCTGTTCACTCAACCCGAACGCAGGCATCAGGCAGCCTTGCTTGGTCTGCCGCGGATCGATCACCCACTTGCGTAACTCTGCCCGCGAATTGGGGACCATGCCGGCGGCGAGCGTCTGCCGGCTCATCAGGTGTGTCAGGTCTGGAGCGTAAGAGCCCCTGGCTGTCGTGCCGCGCACGCGGTGGCAGTTGACACACGACTGAGACAAAAATACGTCTCGGCCCTCGCGAGCGGACGCATCGCTCGAGGCCGGTTTCCTCTGGTTGTCCAGCCAGTCCTGGAATTCTTTTGGAGACTCGGCATTCACTCGCAAAAGCATATGCGCATGCTGCGTGCCGCAGTACTCCGCGCACTGGCCGAGAAACACGCCCTGCTGGCTCGTTTGAAACCACATGTGATTGGTTCGTCCTGGTATCAGGTCGGTCTTCCCGGCCAGGCGCGGGATCCAGAAGCTGTGGCAGACATCGGCCGATTTCAACGTGAGGTAGACGGGCCGCGGCACGCCGTCCTCGCCTGCCGGCACATGCAGCTCGTTGGCGGTGATGAAGCCCAAGTCTTGCCCGTCATACTTGTCGTAGACGTACTCCCACCACCACTGATGGCCGATGACGGTGATGTAGAGCGGCTTCGAGCCGGGCGGCGATGTGTCTGGGTTGACCCGTACTTCAAATTCCGTGCGGGTCAGAATCAGCGCCAGGACAAAGACGATCAGCATCGGCGCGGCCGTCCAGGCGATCTCGATGGGCATGCTCCCGTAGACCTGTGGCGGTTCCGTCGTTTCCGCAGCGCGGCGATGGAAGCGGACGATACTGTAGAGGAGCACTCCTTCGACGACGAGGAAAATCGCTCCGGTGATCGCCAGTACCAGGATGAAAAGGGAACGGATCGACTCAGCCGAAGGAGAGGCGGGATGAAAGATCGACAGATTCTGAGCCGAGCCGGCTCCGTCAGCCAGCAGAGCAAGTCCATTCATCTCGGTCGCCTCCTGGTAACGCCGGAAAGCGTTCATGCGTTCCGGTCGGATGGTCTGTCATCAGCCGCCCCGGCCCGGGGCGAGTCTCCCCCTTTACTTGGAGGCGGATTTTTCCCGGTGTCCGCCAAACTGGAATCGCATGGCGGACAGCAGCTTGTCCTGGAAATCCGCCTCGCCGCGCGACGAGAAGCGCTCATAGAGGGCCGTGGTAAGGACGGGCACGGGTACCGCCTCGTCGATGGCGGCCTTGATTGTCCACCGCCCCTCGCCCGAGTCCGAGACCCGGCCCGCGAATCCCGAGAGATCCTCATCCGCGGCCAGGGCGGTCGCCGTCAGGTCGAGCAACCACGAGGCGATCACGCTGCCGCGCCGCCACACTTCGGCGATGTCACCGACGTTGAGGTCGTACTGGTAGAGCTCGGGGTCGTGCAAGGGCGTCGTTTCCGCGTCGATCTCGTGTGGCTGCTTACCGATGTTCGCGCTGCGCAAGACAGCCAGTCCCTCGGCATAGGCGGCCATCAAGCCATATTCAATGCCGTTGTGCACCATCTTCACGAAGTGCCCGGCTCCCGATGGCCCACAGTGCAGGTAGCCCAGCTCGGCGGTCCCGTCGATTTTGTCTCGCCCCGGGGTGCGTGGGATTTCGCCCATGCCTGGCGCCAGAGTCTTGAACACCGGGTCCAGGCGCTGCACCGCCGGGGCCGGACCGCCAATCATCATGCAGTAACCACGCTCCAACCCCCAGACTCCACCGCTGGTCCCGACGTCGACGTAATTGATCTCCTTCGGCGCGAGCTCCCTGGCACGGCGGATGTCGTCCACGTAATAGGAATTACCGCCGTCGATCAGGATGTCTCCTGCCTCGAGATGGGGCAAGAGGCCGGCGATGGTCTTGTCGACAACCGCCGCGGGGACCATGAGCCAGATCGCTCGAGGCTTGTCCAGTTTCTTCACGAAGTCTTGCAGCGACGAGGCTCCGGCCGCCTTTTCCTTGACCAGCTCTTCCACCGCCTGCGGCGACACGTCGAAAACCACGCACTCGTGGTCTGCCTCGAGAAGCCGTCGCACCATGTTGGCGCCCATTCGGCCCAGTCCGATCATTCCTAGTTGCATGGCTGGCTCCCTTCCCAGAGCAGGAGGCTTTCAACAAGTCCGGGGGTCATCGCGCGGGATCCTTGAGCTTCCGGTAACGGTGGATCAGGTTGTTCGTTGAACTATCGTGGGCGAGATTGGGTTCAACCCTGCTCTCGAGTTCCGGGATGATGCGCTGGGCTAGCACCTTGCCCAGCTCGACGCCCCACTGATCGAACGAGTCGATGTTCCAGATGGCGCCCTGGGTGAAGACGCTATGCTCGTACAAGGCGACAAGCTTGCCGAGCGTTTCCGGAGTGAGCCGTTCGGCCAGGATCGTGTTCGACGGCCGGTTGCCCTCGAAGACTCGGTGGGGCACGAGCCAATCAGGCGTGCCCTCGGCCTTGACCTGCTCGGGCGTCTTGCCGAAGGCCAACGCCTCGGCCTGCG
>JBAUOX010000238.1:0-3337 GCA_049579985.1 Isosphaeraceae bacterium
AGGTGTTGGTGAACTTGTGCATCGTACCCTCCTTGAATGATAGGGCATACACAACTCATTATAGGGGAGTATCTTAAGTCCATCATCCCCCGAACCCCCTCTTGCCCATAGTTTCGGAATCTACTGATATTGTCCATAATTGGGCCGCCAGGCTTACCGAGCCGCCCGCACCCCGTCACAGTGCATGACTGCCCGCCATCGCGGACGCGAGCCCGATCCAGCCATTCATGTTATGGAAAGCAACAGCGCCAAGGAAAGGCACGGTTCAATGGAGACTCCTCGCTGATCACCACCTGGTCGAAGGGGACGAGCCACACTAACCCGAAGCGTGAGCGAGGGATGCCGCAAGTCAGTTGCCGCGCGACGCCAGCGCCCTCGCTGACGCTTCGGGTTGGTATGTAGGACGACTCAAGCCGCGGAGCTGGATCAGCGCAAGCCGAATTTCCTGGTGGTGTTCAGCGAGAAGTGTCGTTCAATGACGGGCGTTTCCGGGTGACAACCGAGGCGCAGCTCCGACCACTTGCTCGTTCCATGATGCTCATGGATTTCGGTAGAGTAGTGTGGGAGGCCTGGTGTTCAGGCAGGCTTCAGGTTCGGTTCCACCACACTCAGGTTCTGCCGTCGGGGGGGAAACGAACATGCCTTTGCACGACTGGGCGTTGCTCCCAGGCTGGGACGGCGTGCACCAGGTCTGGACGGTGGAACTCCTCTACTGGATCAAGCCGCGACTGCCGGCCGGCTACCGGGCCTACATCGGAACAACTCCGACGTTCGCAATCGGGGGACCCGTCGAGGAACGTCCTGACGTCGGTGTTCGGGGCCAGCAGCCAGCGGAGAGCGGCCTACCAACCGTGGCCCGACCGCCAACTGAGGGGTCAGGCGAAGCAGGCGATGAGCCGGACGAGGAGGTGGCCGTTGCGACCCTCTCTGGAGACACGGCCCTGCTGATCGAGCAACATGACCGGCTGGTGGCGGCGGTTGAGCTGGTCTCACCACGAAACAAGGACCGCAGCTCGGCCTGTGCCGCCTATGGCGATGCCTGCGTCGGTTACTTGCTCCGAGGGATCCATTTGCTGCTGGTAGACGTGCACAAGTGGCCGGCGCGGTTCTCGTTCGCAGACCGCATCGCTCAGAAGTTGCAGCTCGAGCAGCCGCCATGTCCGGCCCCGTTCGCTGTCTGCTACAGAGTCGGGGAGCCTGCTCCCAGTGGTGGGCGGTTCCTCGCCATCTGGCGGCGGCCTCTGGCGGTGGGCTCACCACTGCCGGTGATGCGGCTGCCCCTGTCGGTGCACGAATCGGTAACCGTCGACATGGAAGACACCTATCGGCGGGCGGCCCAGGCGGCGTATCTCGACTGACCACCCTCGCGCCGCCCCTTTCAGCCCAGTTCCTTATGGCCTCTTTCGCAATAACCGGGCCACCCACTTTCTGGCACCTGGGCAACGTGGTTGGCCCCTTTCGATGCACTCATCAGCCTGGGTTTTTAATCAATTTACGCCCTTAAGGCGTCAGGTGATTAAAAACGGGGTTAAACAAGGTCATGGGACGCGATCTAATCGCTTGGGTATGAAAGACTTGTGGCCATCGGCAAGCCGATCCGGGCTAACTGTTATTGCGCTCTTCTGAGCGACTAGGGGGACCGCAACGCACTGGAAAACCGCCCATTACAAGTGTCGTTCTAACATTTCGTGGCCCCAAGCACCATGAGCCCGCACGCCCACCTTGCCCGCAGTCCAGTGGGACTTGCAGACCAGGTCTGGCTGGAAGCCGTGGGCCGCGAGCCAGGCGAGAATAGCCCGTGGTATCGCTCGCACGTTCTGGCGCGACTGCCCAAACTGGCCACCGAGACGTTAATCCCGCAAGAGTGTCTGAATCTTGCTCTCAGCGAAGCCACCGCGGCCGCTGTGCAGATGCTCCGAGTTGGTGCATGATTGGAAAGCCCGTCTTGGCTGTGACGCGGGCGAAGGCGTGGGCCGTTCCCAGAGCGTGATTGTCGTGAGAGATGACCTGCGTGTGCTCGAGATCTTCGCAAACCAGTTTGAGTCGAAGGCAGAGACCGCCGACAAGATCTGCGGACTAGCTCAGAAGTGGCAGATTGGGGTTTGGATGATTGGATGTGGCCATCCACTCTCAGGTACCAAGGAAATGTGGATGGCCCCTTTCGTCCCCCAACGGTATCTGCGTCATTCGAAGGTCACCGTGGCCATTCGCGGCCTTGAGTTACGGAGACCATGCCCAAACCTGCGTTTCCTTGTCCTTGGGGTCAGACCGATTTAGAATTTATTGTGGAGAAAATTCTAAATCGGTCTGACCTCGCGCCAAGAAAGCTCGGGAAAGGTGCGTTGGACTATCTGCAATCTCATCCCTTTTGCAAAAAGGAGACTCTCGGGTCATGAGTCTGGGTCATCCGTCTTACCCACGGCCGAAAGGCACGAGGAACCATAGCATGGCGGAAAAGCGGGGGTATGTGGAAATCGGTGAAACAGGGCCCCGCAAGACCCGCGTGGCATGGTCAAAGCTAGACCGCTTGAACCCCAATCCCGATCGAGGCTTGAGCTACTCCGTTGTGAGACCGATTGAGCACGACGTCATTGAGTGCCGACCCTTTCCTTTCCGGGGTTACGGCAAACCCGCTCGATGAGATACCGGACGATCCAGCCCGGGCGTAGGGATGAATGGGGGACCTAAACCATGCTCGGATGTGAGATTGTGGAGAAATCTAAGATCGCCTTCAGGGCGCGAGCCCCAGGGCGACGGAACCCCCATAGTAGTTCGAGTCCGGGAAAGCCGGACACATGGCAAAGGGGGGTAGGTGACCCGATGGCTGGAACGTGGAGGGATGCGAAATGCAAACTGCCGAGACGCTCCTCGCCATCTACGGAGAACGTGGCAGACACGGGTCATGTCGGCCATGAGGCGCAAGACCCTCATCGTCTGCGAGCGATGCCACGTCGCGATCCACGCCGGACGACCGACGAGGACACACGAGGATCAGGAGGAACCAATCAAAGGATAGGGCCACTGGAGAGCCGGATGACGCGAAAGTGTCCAGTCCGGTTCGGAGGGGGGCGGATGGAAAAGGACGCAGCCGGTTACCCGTCACGGCTGACGCATACGGGCTTACGAACCCCGGCATCAGACGGAACCTCGCCAGCCGCCTACCCTAGGAGGAGAGTCGGAAGCTTGAAACCTTTCAGATGGAACCCTGCGGGTAACCAATCCCGTCCGGTAGAGCCGGACCAGCAGCCGGAAGCGAGTCTTGCGTGGTGGGTGGGTGACCACCCCTGCGAAGCGTAGACAGCCAGATCAAACGCTGTGCGATTGAGCCCCGAAATCA
>JBAUOX010000239.1:0-13772 GCA_049579985.1 Isosphaeraceae bacterium
GCTTGACTGGAGACTCGGTGAAGAGTTCTACTATTATAAATCTCGATAATTTCTTGTGCGCAGTATCAGAGAATTGCCAATCGGCGAAGACGGATGCAGTTCGAGTCGTGGAAGATTTTTTGTGACGTGGTCCGGTGGGCCAGCTTCTCGCGGGGGGCGGCGGAGAACAGCATCTCTCAGTCCTCGGCGAGCCAGGCCGTTCAACAGCTCGAGGTTCGTCTGGGAGTGAAGCTGATCGACCGCTCGAAGCGGCCTCTGGTCCTGACGAACCAGGGAAAGGTGTATTACGAGGGTTGCAAGGAGCTGGTCGGGCGCTATAGCGAGCTGGAAAACCGCGTGAAGGCATTGATCGACGAGGACAAGGTGTTCGGGACGGTCGGCGTGGCGTCGATCTACTCGGTGGGCATGCACCACATGAGCCAGTACATCAAGACCTTTGAGGAGCGGTTTCCGGAGGCCAGCGTGCGGCTCGAGTACTTGCATCCCACAAGGGTGGTCGAGCGTGTGGCCGGAGGAGGGGCTGACCTGGGTCTGATCTCGTACCCGAGCAAGTGGCCGGAGCTGTCGGTCATTCCCTGGCGGGAAGAGGTGATGAGCCTGGCGGTCCACCCGTCGCATCGATTTGCGTCGATGGGCACGGTGGAGATTCGAGAGCTGGATGGTGAGGCGTTCGTCGCCTTCGACGGCGAGCTTGCGATCCGCCGGGCGATCGATCGGTGCCTCCATCATCACGATGTGAACGTCGAAGTCGTGCTCGAGTTCGACAACATTGAAAACATCAAACGGGCTGTCGAGATTCCCGCGGGGGTGTCGATTCTGCCCGAGCCCTCGCTTCTCCGCGAGGTGCGCGCGGGCACGTTGGTCGTGGTGCGAATTGGCGGTCAAGACCCGAAATACCAGTTGAACCGCCCGCTGGCGATCGTCCATCGCCGCAACGACAACCTCGAATCGACGGCCGCGAGATTCCTGGAATTGCTGACGGGACCGGACTTGAAGACGTCCGTTCCCGAACTCTCCGCCCCGGGCCGCCGCGTGCCCGCGGCAACGTCCCCCTGAGATCGTTCCTCCCGGCTTCATCGCCGGGAGCGGATCGAAACAAGTTTCCGCGGAAGAGAAGAACGGCCGATCCCCAGGCGGTGGATCGGTTCCGCAAACTGCAATCCCGCCGTCGTGTCCTCGATCCTGAACCATCCGAAGTGGGATTCCTTGTGTCCGCGGGGGAAAGCGCTGCGGCCTTCCCCGACAATCCAAGAAACCGTGACCTTTCATTCACTCAGTCTGTGCGTACCTCTCCGCGTGCCAGATCCTTCCCGGAAGGACATCAACCATGGCTACAGGTTTACCGTCGCCCCAGGGCCTCTATGATCCGAGTCACGAACACGACAGTTGCGGTGTGGGATTCATCGTCGATCTGAAAGGGCGAAAGTCTCATCAACTGGTTCGCGATGGATTGCAGGCGCTGGTGAACCTGAATCACCGCGGCGCCTGCGGCTGCGAGAACAACACTGGCGACGGCGCGGGGGTCTTGATCCAGATCCCCCATGAGCTCTTGAGCGAGCGCTGCAAGCCCCTGGGGATCATCCTGGGAGAGCCCGGCAGCTACGGCGTCGGGGCGTTCTTCACCTCGCCGGACCCGGCCCAACATACCTTTGGCATGGAGATCTTCGAGAAGATCGTCGCCGCGGAAGGACAGGTTTTCCTGGGCTGGCGCGCACTGCTTACCGACAACGCGCCGCTGGGGGCCAGCGCCCGGGCCGTCGAGCCTCGCATGTTCCACGCACTCCTCGGACGAGGACCGCGCGTGCAGGACTCAGACGCCTTCGAGCGCAAGCTCTACGTGATTCGCAAGCGGTTTGAAACCGAGATCGCGGAATCCGGTCTCGATGATCACAAATACTTTTACTTCTCCAGCCTGTCTTGCCGGACCTTGGTCTACAAGGGAATGCTCACGCCCAGCCAGGTTGCGGTCTACTTCGACGACGACCTGGGCGATCCGCTGCTTTCCAGCGCGATCTGCATGTTTCACTCGCGGTTCTCGACAAACACGTTTCCGAGCTGGCAATTGGCCCACCCCTATCGCATGATCTCGCACAACGGCGAGATCAACACGCTGCGCGGCAACATCAACTGGATGCTGGCCCGCGAGGCCCTCTTCAGCTCGCGGCTTTACGAGCCGGGCGATCTCGAGAAGCTCAAGCCAATCATCCGCGAGGGGCTCTCCGACACGGCTTGCCTGGACAATGCCATCGAGCTTCTGGTCAAGTCGGGCTACAGCCTGCCGCACGCCATGATGATGCTCATTCCCGAGGCCTGGGACCATCACGAATCGATGTCCCAGGTCAAGAAAGACTTCTATCAGTACCACAGTTGCCTGATGGAGCCATGGGACGGGCCGGCTTCGGTTGCCTTCACCGACGGCAAGAACATCGGCGCCGTGCTCGACCGCAACGGTCTGCGTCCCAGCCGCTACATCGTCACCAAGGACGACCGGGTGATCATGGCGTCGGAGGTGGGCGCGCTGGAGATCGCACCGGAGAACGTCTCGAAGAAGGGACGGCTGGAACCGGGCAAGATGTTCCTGGTCGATCTGGAACAGGGCCGGATCGTCGATGACGATGAGCTCAAGCATCAGATCGCCGCGGCCAGGCCCTACGGCAAGTGGCTCCACGAGTTCATGGTGTCGCTGGCCGACCTGCCGCCGGCCCCGGACATTCCCGGGCCCGATCCCCGGACGCTGCTCCAGCGCCAGCAGGCGTTCGGCTACACGCTGGAAGACCTCAAGTACATCCTTGGCCCGATGGGGACAAACGGCGAGGAAGCGATCGGCTCGATGGGCAACGACTCGCCCTTGGCCGTGCTTTCCGAACGTGCGCAGCCGTTGTTCAATTACTTCAAGCAGCTCTTTGCCCAGGTGACGAACCCGCCGCTGGACGCGATCCGCGAGGAGCTGGTGACCTCTGTCTTCACGGGTGCGGGGGCAGAGGGCAACCTGCTGGAGCCCAGGCCCGACTCGTGCCGTCAGATCGCGCTGGACCTGCCGATCGTCGATAACGACCAGATGGCCCGGCTCAAGCAGCTCGACGGCTGGCGGGGGTTCAAGTCGGTCACTCTGCCCATGCTTTTCGTGGCCGCCGAGGGGGCAGGGGGCATAGAGAGAGCTCTCGAATCGCTCTTCGAGAAGGCAAGCGCGGCCATCGCGGCAGGAGCGAGCCTGATCATTCTTTCGGACCGGGGCACAACCGCCGAGACGGCCGCCATCCCGTCGCTCCTGGCTTGCTCGGGACTGCACCATTACCTGGTCCGCAAGGGACAGCGGTCGCGAGCGGGGCTTTTGATCGAGTGCGGCGATGCGCGTGAGGTCCATCACTTTGCCTTGCTGCTGGGCTACGGGGCGGGGACGATCAATCCCTACGTGGCGTTCGAGACGCTCGACAGCATGATCCACCAGGGTTTGCTCAAGGGCATGGACTACGAGGAGGCGATCTACCGTTATCGCAAGGCGATCAAGAAGGGGGTCGTCAAGGTGATGTCCAAGATGGGCATCAGCACCATCCACAGCTATCGCGGAGCCCAGATCTTCGAGGCGATCGGCCTGAACGAGGAATTCGTCAACCGCTACTTCGACAAGACCGCCTCGCGGGTCGGCGGCGTCGGTCTGGCGGAGATTGCCCGGGAGACGCTCGAGCATCACCGTCATGCCTATGCCATCCGCGATGTCGGCCCGCCGATGCTCCTTGAAGGAGGCCAGTACCAGTGGCGCCGGGATGGCGAGTATCACCTCTTCAACCCGGAAACGATCTTCCGGCTCCAGCACGCGACCCAGGCCGGCCGCTATGACCTCTTCAAGAAATACACGAGCATGGTCGACCAGCAGAACGAGCGGCTCAGCACCTTGCGGGGCCTCTTCGAGTTTCGCCTCGACCAGTGCCGGCCGATCCCGATCGAGGAGGTCGAGCCGGTCGCCGCCATCGTCCGGCGGTTCGCCACCGGGGCCATGAGCTACGGCTCGATCTCGGCCGAGGCGCACGAGACCCTGGCGATCGCCATGAACCGGATGGGAGCCAGGTCGAATACTGGCGAAGGCGGAGAGGATCCCGATCGGTTCCAGCCTTTGCCCAACGGTGACAGCAAGCGCAGCGCGATCAAACAGGTGGCCTCCGGCCGGTTCGGGGTGACCAGCGAGTACCTGGTCAGTGCCGACGAATTGCAGATCAAGATGGCCCAGGGGGCCAAGCCCGGCGAGGGGGGCCAGCTTCCCGGCCACAAGGTCTGGCCCTGGATCGCCAAGGTCCGTTTCTCCACGCCGGGCGTCGCGCTGATCAGCCCGCCGCCGCACCATGACATCTACTCGATCGAGGATCTGGCCCAGCTCATCTTTGACCTCAAGAACAGCAATCCGCGGGCGCGAATCAGCGTCAAGCTCGTGGCCGAGGTGGGTGTGGGCACGGTCGCAGCGGGCGTGGCCAAGGCCCACAGCGACGTCGTCTTGATCAGCGGACACGACGGCGGCACCGGCGCCAGCCCGCTGTCGTCGATCAAGCACGCCGGAGTACCCTGGGAGCTGGGCGTGGCCGAGACCCAGCAGACCCTGGTGCTGAACAAGCTGCGCGACCGGATCATCGTCCAGACCGACGGCCAGATGAAGACCGGCCGCGACGTCGTGATCGCCGCGCTCCTGGGGGCGGAGGAGTACGGCTTCGCCACGGCCCCGCTGGTGGTCATGGGCTGCATCATGATGCGGGTCTGCCATCTGGACACCTGCCCGGTGGGCATCGCCACCCAGAACCCCAAGCTTCGCGAACAGTTCCGAGGGCAGGTCGAGCACGTCGTCAACTTCTTTGAATTCATCGCCCAGGAAGTGCGCGAGCTGATGGCCCAGCTCGGCTTCCGGACGATCGACGAGATGATCGGCCGCTGCGATCTGCTTGACATGCGCCAGGCGATCGACCACTACAAGGCCAGGGGGCTGGATTTCAGCAAGATCTTCTATCGGCCGGATATGGGCCCGGATGTGGCCGTTCGCAGAGTCCGGGAGCAAGAGCATGGCATCGAGACAACCCTTGACGTGACCACCCTCATTCCGGCCTGCGCACCGGCCCTGGAGCGGGGCGAGCCAGTCGAGCTCGACCTGCCCATCCGCAATGTCAACCGCACGGTCGGCACCATCCTGGGCAGCGATCTGACCCGCCGCCACGGCGGGACCGGCCTTGCCGACGATACGATCAAGCTCCACTTCACCGGCTCGGCCGGCCAGAGCTTCGGTGCCTTCGTGCCGAGGGGAATCACGCTGACTCTCGAGGGCGACTCGAACGACTACGTGGGCAAGGGGCTCTCCGGCGGCAAGATCATCGTCTACCCTCCCAGGACCGCGACCTTCATTCCCGAGGAGAACATCCTGATCGGCAACGTCGCCCTCTACGGAGCGACCAGCGGACGGGCCTTTTTCCGGGGCCGCGCCGGAGAGCGGTTCTGTGTGCGCAACAGCGGCGCCCATGCGGTCGTCGAGGGGACGGGCGACCACTGCTGCGAATACATGACCGGCGGAGCCGCCGTCATCATCGGCGGCACCGGGCGGAACTTTGCCGCCGGAATGAGCGGCGGAGCGGCCTTCGTGCTCGACAAGGCGGGCGATTTCCGCCGCCGCTGCAACCTCGAGATGGTTGACCTCGAGCCCCTCTGCGAGGCCGATGACATTGAGCTGGTCCGCGACCTCTTGATCCAGCACGCCGGCTACACCGGCAGCACGGTGGCCGCCCGTCTACTCTCCGACTGGGACGACGCCGTCGGCAAGTTCGTCAAGGTGATGCCCCTGGATTACCGCCGCGTCCTCCAGGAGCGGAAGAAAGCCGAGCAAGATGTCCGCGAAGCGACGGGGCAGATGGAGGTGACCCGTGGGTAAGCCAACCGGATTCATGGAATATTCCCGCGAGCTGCCGGATCGTCGCCCGGTCGGCGAACGGGTACACGACTACCTCGAGGTCTACAACCCGTTCCCTGACAACAAGCTCAAGACCCAGGGTGCGCGGTGCATGGACTGCGGCATCCCCTTCTGCCTACAGGGATGCCCGCTGGGCAATCTGATACCCGACTGGAACGACCTCGTCTACCGCGATCAGTGGCGGATGGCGATCGACCGCCTGCATGCGACCAATAACTTCCCCGAGTTCACCGGCAAGCTCTGCCCGGCGCCCTGTGAGGCATCGTGCGTGCTGGGGATTAACAGCGACCCGGTGACGATCAAGCAGATCGAGGCCAGCATCATCGACAAGGCCTGGGACGAGGGTTGGGTCGTACCGCAACCGCCTCCGCTCAAGTCCGGCAAGACCGTGGGCGTCGTCGGCTCTGGCCCGGCCGGACTGGCCTGTGCACAGCAACTGGCCCGCGCGGGACACGCAGTGACCGTCTTCGAGCGTGCCGATCGGATTGGCGGTCTGCTCCGTTACGGAATTCCCGACTTCAAGATGGAGAAGCGGCACCTCGACCGGCGGCTCCGGCAGATGGAGGCCGAGGGCGTCGTCTTCAGGCCCGGCGTCAACGTCGGTGTGGATGTGACCGCCGAGGAACTGCTGGCCGCATTTGACGCGATCTGCCTGTGCGGGGGCTCGACCCAGCCTCGCGACTTGCCCATCGAAGGGCGCGAGCTCAGGGGCGTTTACCCTGCCATGCACTTTCTGACCATGCAGAACCGGCGCGTGGCCGGCGACAGCAACAATGGCGAGTTCATCTCCGCGCGCGACAAACGCGTCGTCATCATCGGCGGCGGCGACACAGGCGCCGATTGCCTGGGCACCGTTCATCGCCATGGCTGCAAGAGCGTCCACCAGTTCGAGATCGTGCCCCGACCGCCTGAGTCGCGCGCACCTTCCAACCCCTGGCCCCAGTGGTCCAACGTCTTCCGCGTCTCCTCGGCCCACGAGGAGGGAGGCATCCGCGAGTACTCGATCAACACGCGGCGGTTCCTGGGACAGGAGGGGCACGTCCGTGCCCTCGAAACGGTCCAGGTCGAGATGAAGACCGATAACGGCCGTCCCCGGTTCGTCGAGATTCCCGGTACCGAGAAGGTTTATCCCGCCGACCTCGTCTTGCTGGCGATGGGATTTGTCGGTCCCGAAAAGAAGGGCATGCTCGAGCAGCTCGGCGTCGAGCTCGACGCGCTCGGCAACGTCAAGGCCGACGCCGACAAGCGGACCAGCGTCTCCAAGGTCTTCACCGCCGGCGACATGACCCGCGGCCAGAGCCTGATCGTCTGGGCCATCGCCGAGGGCCGCCACGCCGCCCGATCGATCGACGAATTCCTCATGGGCGTTTCTGAGCTTCCCAGGCCGCTGGAGCACGGCAATCACGCACGTCCGTTCATCTGAGCCGGTCGGCGCACCAGCGCGGCACGGACGGTGCCGCGCAGCTCGGGAGCCAGAAGACCATGAACATGACGCGACGCGACAAGATGACGGCCGTTCTTGGTGCGATGGCGGGCGTGCTGTCGATGCTCATGCCAGTGCCGGGCGCACTCGGCCAGACCGCGCCGGGCTACCAGGAGCTGTTCCAGGATCCGGCTCGAACCGACCAGCTTACCCGGGCGGATTTGCCCAACATGGGCCGCCTGGTCGTCCTCGAAGCGACCTCGATGTTCGTGCACGCTCGCTCGGAGCTCAGGGACAGTCCCGACTCTTACCGGCTGCTCGACGAGATCACCACGCTCTGGAACGCGGCCGACGCCTTCACCGCCGCCGTCTCCTTCTACCCCCTCGAGAGCCAGCGGATTCAGGCCGGCCGCCTCACATTCCCGGAACTTGAAGCGGCCTTCTACCGGGTCAGAAGGACCCTGGGAACACTGCCTGGCCTGGCTCCCCGTACCGCCGAAAATTTCGTCAACATGTACCGGGTCGTCGCCGTGATCGGGCCATTGCTGGAGCAGTCTCCGCCTGGGCCGCTGGTGGTTGAGGACCCGAGAGAATTCGACCCGGTCGTGATCACGAACCAGGCCCGCGAACTCTCCAGCGCGATCGTCCCGCTGAAGACTCATGTCAAGGCCGAGACCGGCCGCGGAGTGAAGCTGGAGACGCTCGACCGCGAGATCGACGTGCTCGAAAAGCTAATCCAGGGATTCGAACGGATCTCCAGCGGAGGGGCCAACGAACGCGATCTCGTCGCCTCGTTCCGGCCTATCCGCGCCCGGGCACGACGAATGAATCGCGAGCTGCAGCGAGTGAACCTTGCCGGCGCCGGACTGACCCTATGGCGATCGATCGAGCAGCAGATCAGCGACCTGGAAACGCGATTTCAGATCCCGCGCGAGATCGTTCCGCGTCCCACCCGGGAGGAAGTGGGCCCGCTCGATCCCGCGGTCGTCGCGCCGATCGATCGGGCCGTTCGCGATCTCGACGCCCTGGTGGATCGAATTGCCTCCGAGAATCCTCGCCTTCCCCAGCGCGATCGGGTCCAGGCGGATGCCGGAAGGCTGACAACACGCCTCTTCCTGGTACGTCAGTACCTGCTTGGACAGGCTCCGCGCGAACAGGTGAACCAGGCACTTGTCGATCTCGAGATGTCCTGGCGCCAGCTTGAAGACCGGATGATGCGCCCAAGTCAGGGCAATTCGGAATCGTTGCAGACGCTGAGGCGAGACGTCAACGAAGTAGTCGCCCGTACTCGCGAGCAGATTTCCAAGCCGCGTTGATGCCGATCGAGGGAGGCAGTTCCTCGGCTCGCGCCATCTCACCCGAAGTGCGACCGCATCCCGACGGGATCGTCGGTGAACAGGCCATCGACTCCCAGCTCCGCGAGGTGGTCGGCAAGGCCGCCGGGTTGATGGTCGTTGACCGTGTAAACGAGGATGGGAATCCCGTGTGACCTCAGCTCTGCGATCCCGTCGCTCCACAAGGCCTCGGCCGTGCGCCGGTGGCGATAGCCGATCGACTCGGAACCAAGGCAATTTGCCGACGCATGGAAGGTCTGCGCTCCAACGAGCTCGGTGAGATAAACGTGGGGGCGAAATAAAGGGGTTGCGACGAGAATTCCCCGCGGGATGTCGAGTAAAGCCTGTCCAGCCGTAGGGATGAGGCAGGGAATCCGGGCAATGTCGCGGTGATCGAAGCTGGAGAGCAACACCCGGCTCGCCGTGTCGGTTCGCGCGATCGCTTCCAGAACGTCCTCCACGATCCCCGGCGGATTCCCCGGGAACGACTTGATCTCGACGTTGACCAGCCAGTCGCGGTCCGCGGTCAGCACCAGGGCATCGACCAGGGTCGGGACCCGGATTCGACCGGATCGGTAGTGCGACCTGCGGGATCCGTCCATGTTCTCGAGGGTGCCGAAGGCCGCCGCCGAGCGCTTGCCTGCCGGGTCGGCGACGAACCAGGAGCCCGCGTCAAGCGAGGCGATCTCGCACCAGTCGAACTCGGCGAGGCGAAAGCCGTCCTGGCCTCTGGTATCGCCGCCGAAGCGATCCGCGACGTCCGTCGTTCGGGACAACGTTTCATCATGGAAGACGACCGCGATGCCGTCGCGCGTGAGTTGGACGTCGAGCTCCCACGCCTCGGCGCCTGCTTCCCACCCCAGCATGGCCGCTTCCAGCGTGTTCTCCGGGGCGTGAATGGAATCACCCCGATGGGCGAGCACCAGGGGAAGCCGGCGCCGCGATCTCAGAAGGTCAAGAAACAGACTCTGCACGATCGGCCTTCAACTCATGATTCGTGGTAAGTCTTGACTCCCCGGCATACAGCAACCTCTTCCATCCTACCGCCGCGTGCTCCCGGGAAACCAGGAATGAACAGATCGGCCAGCCAAATCGATCAGTGTCCGGTGATGGCACACTTCTTGCCCTATCAATCCGCGTCGTGTGAACTCCGCCTGCTTGTTCGTGCGTTGCCGCACCCGAGACGATCTTCTAAGTATCTGCGAATCCATAGTTTGTGATCTCAAACACGGATATCGCCGAGAGATCTGCCAAGGGCGACGAGCAAGACTCAACATCTAATGATGCCCGTTTGTTGGAGGGACGTGCTCATGAAGCGCGCAGCAACACCATTCCTGTTACTCGTGGGTTTGGCCCTGCTGGCCATGGTTGGGAGGACAACGGCTGATCCCCTGCCGCCGGGTGATGCCCTCAACTCCGGGGACGTCGCGTGGATGTTGACGGCTTCGGGCCTGGTGCTGCTCATGACGCCCGGGCTGTCGTTCTTCTACGGAGGCATGGTCAATTTCAAGAACGTTGTCTCGACCATGCTGCAAAGCGTGATCGCGCTGGGCGTGATCAGCCTGGTCTGGGTCTTCGTGGGCTTTGGGATGGCGTTCGGCCACGACGTCGGCGGATGGGGATTGATCGGCAACCCGCTCTCCTTCTTCATGTTCGACAATGTGAGTGACGGGACAGTCACCCTGGGGACCGGCGAAGCGGCGCTCAAGCTGACGGTTCCCTTGCTGGTCTTCTCGATGTTCCAGCTCAAGTTCGCGATCATCACGCCGGCCTTGATCACCGGCTCGTTCGCCGAGCGCGTGCGGTTCTCGGCATATCTTCTGTTCATAGTTCTATTCAGCCTCTTTATCTACTGCCCGCTGGCGCACTGGACCTGGCATCCCCAGGGAATCTTCTTCAAGTGGGGCGTGAAAGACTTTGCCGGCGGCACCGTGGTCCACATGTCGGCGGGCTTTGCGGCCTTGGCCGGGGCCATGATCCTGGGCCGGCGCCAAAGCCACATCGCCAACGAGGCTCACGAGGCTTACAACGTCCCCTACGTGCTGCTCGGCACCGCCATGCTCTGGTTCGGCTGGTTCGGCTTCAATGCCGGATCAGCCGGCGCGGCCAACGGCACCGCGGCCCTGGCGTTCGCCACAACCAACACGGCATCGGCCTGTGCGATGCTGGGCTGGATGTTCTTCGACTGGATGCGCGGCCGGAAGCCTTCGGCGATGGGGGCCTGCATCGGAGCAGTCGTGGGTCTGGTCGCCATCACCCCCGCGGCCGGGTTCGTGACGGTCCGCGACAGCATCGTGATCGGCCTGGCCGCCAGCGTGATCTGCAATCTGGCCGTCCACTACAAGAACAAGTCTACGCTCGACGATACGCTTGACGTCTTTCCTTGCCACGGCGTGGGGGGAATGGTCGGCATGGTCTGCACGGGCATCTTTGCCAGGGACGTGGGGCTGGTTTACGGCAAGACCGAAACCTTCCTCTATCACCTGCTGGCCCTGGTCATCGTAGCTGTGTTCGCCTTTGGCGGTTCGCTGATCCTCTACAAGGTCACGGACCTGGTCATCCCCCTACGGGTGACCGAAGGCCAGGAGTACGCGGGACTGGATGTGAGCCAGCACGGAGAGACGGCGCTGGCCGTGGCAGCCCTCAACAACGGCAACGGTCGCAAGAACGGCACTTCCACCCAGCCGATCGTCGCGGGTCACGCCTGAGCTGCGATTCGTATGCACCGCGAGCGCCGGGGCTCACGCGAGGCTCCGGCCTCCACTTCTCGACAGGCGAGTGCCCCCACCTCCGGGGTCACTCGCCAGCTTGGTACGGCACCCACCTGAAAAGGGGCAGAATTCTCTTGGGGGGGTGCCTCCGGGCGAGCCGTTCAATCATCCTGGCTCGGCGGACCACCCTTCGGGCGGTGCCCCCTCGCCCCCGAATTCGGGTCCTCATTTCGCTGGAGCGGTGCTTATCGAGACGGAGCCGTCGACTTCTCGAAGGCAACCAGCGTGGCCGGTCCGTCAATCACCTTTGGCACGTCCAAGAACTCGAACATCCCCATGGTCTACAACATCGTGCCCAACAAGCTGGAGCTGTCCCAGGTCATCCTCATCTTCGAGCGGCAGACCGACTCGGACCAGACCGACCACATGGACTGGGGCTTCAAGGCCACCAATCTCTACGGCATCGACTACCGTTACACCACCGCCAAGGGCTGGTTCAGCGACCAGTTACTCAAGCACAACCACCTGTACGGCTACGACCCGTTACAGCTTTACTTCGACATCTACTTTCCGCATGTCGCGCAAGGCATGATACTTCGCGTGGGCCGGTAGATCTCGCCGATCGACATCGAGGCCCAGCTTTCTCCCGAGAATTACCTGTACACTCATTCGGTGATGTATTCGGTCGATCCTTGCACCTTCACGGGCATTCAAGGAATCTTCAAGCTCAGTGATCGGTGGTTTGCCATGACCGCGATTCACGCGGGAAACGACATGGCCCCCTGGACCACCTCCTCGCAGCCCAACGGCGAGCTCCTGCTGAAGTGGGTTTCGCCGAATAACAAGGATGTTCTCTTCGGTGGCGTCGACTCGGTCGGCAAGGGCTACTACAAGAACGGTCACGACGACCTTCAGGTTTCGTCGTTCTTGTGGGAACACAAGTTCAGCGACAACTTCCCTACGATCACCGAGATGTATTATATCTGGCAGCGCAATGCTCTTACGGGCGGGTCGGTGATCGACGGCCCGCCCCATCCTTTCTTCCCGTCCGTGGGCCCTGGCGCGCTGATCCCCGGGCTCTCCGACTCCTACGGCTTTGTCAACTACACCTCGTACAAGCTCGGAGAGAAGGACCGACTCACGTTACGAACCGACATCCTCGCCGACTTCCAGGGCCAGCGCCTCGGCTTCAAGACCACCTACTTCGAGCACACTCTTGGTCTTGCCCATTACTTTTACGATTGGCTCGTCTTCCGTCCCGAAGTCCGGTACGACTACACTTCGGGCGCCAAGGCCATCGACAACGGAACGAATCGCGATATGTTCACGGTCTCGGATGATTTGATCATCCGGTTCTGAAGCGCGACAATCTAGGTGGTGCCGTCTCCGGTGCCGGTCATGGCGATCGCGGGGGTCGCGCCCGTGCTGGCGATGATCTTGGTCGATTCTCGATCATGGGATCCGCGGAGATGGCTCAAGTCCCCTCGCGACACCGGGGGTCGCGTTCATGCCGATCGTCCATACGTGTCCAGGAAAACGTGTGATTTGCAATGCCGGCAGCCCGCATTCTGCACGATGAGGGTCTGCCTCAGGTCTCGCACCTGAATTGGTCGCGCTCGCCGGCTTCTCCAACGGACTTCGTGCCTCCGAAGGATGTATCCAAATCGCGAAGGTCTACCTAACCCGTCTGGTGCATGTCAGTTGCGCAGGCTCGAAAGGCGGTCCCGGGACACAAAGGCCCGCCTCTTTCGTGCAAAATGCAGGGCCACGAGATCTCTCCTCGCCTGTCTTCCGGCGAGCAATTCTTGCACGATACCCTGGGAAATCAGCCGGCGTGAGGGGGGTCACCGGATCTGGCACGGTCTCTGCTTATGGGGAACCGACAATCAGGCATGCGGGAATACGACTCGCGATGGACGCGGGAGGTCGAGTGGCTCGTTCTCGCAAGTGCATCCGTCCCTGTGCCACCCCCGAAGAATCCTTCAACCCCGGTCGCTCCGGAATCGAGAGGTCCGAAACGCGATGGACTCGCAGACCATGCGTGTTCTCATCGTTGACGACGAGCGGAACGTCCGCCACATCTCGCGTATCGTACTAGAGGCACTGGGTCACATCCTTGGCGAAGCGTACTCCAGCACGGAGAACGGCCGGCTGGTCGGCGACCAGCCCTTTGACCTTGTCTTCGTCGACCTACGTCTCGGTGACGAGCCGGCGTTCGATCTGCTCGAGACACTCCGACAGGCCCAGCCACGACTCGTAGGGGTCGCCATGACCGCGAACCCAAACATCGCGTCGGCGGTCGGGGCGCCCGGGCGTGGGTCGTTCGATGATGCGCCCGGGACTGTCGCTCCCGATCAGGTCCCTGC
>JBAUOX010000240.1:0-2956 GCA_049579985.1 Isosphaeraceae bacterium
GCGCAGGATTATTGGTGTCACTTTTTTTGGGGCGAAAAGAGATGCGACACCAATAATCGACTCTCGCCGGGCTAGCCGCCGGCAATGGCCCCCACGATCAGAAAGGCTTCCGCCCCAGTTGCGACGGAGTCGGGCAGGGGGGAATCCGGCGGCTCATGGGACAGATCCTGCTCGCAGGCGAAGAACCGCAGGAACGGTCGGCGCTTTCCGGTGACGTGGTCGCGCATCGTCCCGCACAGCATCGGGTAGCTGGCCTCGAGCGCGTCGAGGACCGAGCGCCGGGTCGCCGGACCTTCAACGCGGAGTTCCACCTCTCCGTTGACGCGCGCCAGAGTCCGCAGATGTTTTGGGAGGACCACTCGGATCATGGCCGTGCACCGAGGAGTAAGAGTAGCATGAGTAAGAGTAGGATGAGGAGTAAGATTATGAAGAGGATTATGATTATGATTAAGATTAGGACTCAATTCGCGGCGCTGCCTTGTGCTCTTCATCCTAATCCTCTTCCGCTTCGTTCAAGGTTCATGGCAGTGTCTGCACTTCGACGGACAGGACGGCCGGGAGGTCGCGGACGATGGGAGCCCACGTTTCGCCGGCGTCGGCCGAGACGTAGACCTGCCCGCCGGTAGTCCCGAAGTACACTCCGCACGACTCGAGCGAGTCAACGGCCATGGCGTTGCGCAGCACGTTGACGTAGCAGTCGCTTTGCGGCAGGCCTTGCGTGAGCGCTTCCCACTCGTTTCCGCCGGTACGGCTGCGGTAGACGCGCAGCTTTCCTTCGGGCGGGAAATGCTCGGAGTCGCTCTTGATCGGGACGACGTAGATGGTCTCCGGTTCGTGAGCGTGCACGTCGATCGCGAACCCGAAGTCGGTCGGCAGGTTACCGCTGACCTCGCGCCACGACTCGCCGGCGTCGTCGCTGCGCATGACGTCCCAGTGCTTCTGCATGAACAGCACACCCGGGCGCGAGGGATGCATCGCGATGCGGTGGACGCAGTGGCCGACCTCGGCAGTCGGGTCGGGGATGTATTCGGACTTCAGCCCTCGGTTGATCGGACGCCATGTCACCCCGGCGTCGTCGGAGCGGAAGGCGCCCGCGGCCGAGATGGCGATGAAGATCCGCCCGGCGTCGCTCGGATCCACGATGATCGTGTGCAGACACATTCCCCCAGCCCCTGGCTGCCAGCGGGACCCCGAGCCATGACCGCGCAGGCCGGGGAGTTCCTGCCACGTCTGTCCGCCGTCGATCGTGCGGAACAAGGCCGCGTCTTCAATTCCGGCGTAGACGGTATCCGGATCGGTCAGCGACGGTTCGAGGTGCCAGACTCGCTTGAACTCCCAGGGGTGGGGCGTGCCGTCGTACCACTGGTGAGTGCCGGGGTTGCCCTCGTACACGAACTTGTTACCCACGGGCTCCCATGTCTTGCCACCGTCGTTGGATCGCTGAATCATCTGGCCGAACCAGCCGCTGGACTGCGACGCATACAGCCGGTTCGGGTCGACGGGCGAGCCCTTGAGGTGGTAGATCTCCCACCCTGCAAAGTGGGGGTCGCTGATATCCCAACGCTGGCGATTGGCGTCCGACGTCAGGACGAACGCGCCCTTGCGCGTGCCAACGAGTACTCTTACCGCGCTCATTGCCTACTCCTTCCCGAGATCAGTGCGGGTCTTGCATAAGGGACACGTGGGTTTACTACTCCTCGCATCGGCCCCTCGCGGTCATTAGACCGTCGGCAGGCCCGAAATTTCCATGACCGGCCGGATCTCGACGGTGCCCAGGCGTGCTCCGGGAATTCGCGCGGCGATGCTGATGGCCTCGTCGAGATCTTCGGCGTCGATCAAGAAGTAGCCGCCGAGCTGTTCGCGCGTCTCCGCGAACGGACCGTCGGTGATGATCGGGTTGCCGTCGCGCACCCGGACGCTGGTCGCCGTCGCCGTGGGGTGCAACGGGTTGGCGGCCAGATACTGCCCTCTCGCGTTCAGCTCGTGGGTGAGCTGCGTGGACTCTTCGTAGCAGTGCTCCCGCACGGTCTCGGTCAGGGCCTGCTCGTCAATGTAAATCAGCAACATGCATTTCATGACCACTGATTCCCCGAAAAGGTAGCGATTTGCGCGTTTGCCGCCCTGTAGATCTGGTCCACCTCCCTGAAGAGCACCGCCAAAGCCGCCATCAGGGCGGCCCTGGGTTGATCGGTGGCGCAGATGCAGCCGGCGAGCGGCTCGATCACCCGCTCCAGGTCGCTTTCGGTCACCTGCTCCGGTTCACGGATGACTCGATTCATCACAGGTCTCCTCCAGGATGATGTTTTGTTCCTCCGCCAAAATGTCGAACGGCGAGTGGCCGGATCGACAGTCCCGCGAGAAATTTTCTACCATAGGGCATGCTCAGGGACCCGGACGCCATTATTGACGAGGTCTACCGCTCCGATGGGGGCCGGATAGTAGCCTCATTGATCCGGCTCGTCAACGACTTCGACGTGGCCGAGGAAGCGGTGCAGGAGGCCTTTGCGGCCGCTCTGGCCCAGTGGCGGATCTCCGGCGTCCATGATTCCCCGCAAGCATGGATCGTCCAGACGGCCCGGCACAAGGCGATCAACCGCATCCGGCGCCGGGCCCGGTTCTCGGAAAAACTCGAATCGTACGCCGCGTCGGGGTTGATCACGGCCATCGAGGAGCCGGATCACGACACGAGCGAAATTCCTGACGATCGCCTGCGGCTGATCTTCACCTGCTGCCACCCCGCGCTTGCCGGCGAGGCACAGGTTGCGCTGACGCTCCGAACGCTGGGCGGTCTCGAGACGGACGAGATCGCCCGCGCGTTTCTGGTGCCGACAGCGACGATGGCGCAGCGCCTCGTGCGTGCCAAGCGTAAGATCCGCGATGCCGGCATCCCGTATTCCGTGCCCGACACGCACGACATGCCCGCGCGCCTCGATGCCGTGCTGACGGTGATTTATCT
>JBAUOX010000241.1:0-1681 GCA_049579985.1 Isosphaeraceae bacterium
GAAGAGCGGTTGTTCGAACTGATCGACCCTGTGCTTCGCCTGGCGGGTGCAACACTCGAGCCCGGCGAGGAGTTCCGCGAACCGCCGCTGGATGTGCTCCGTTACTACCGCCGGGCGGTGAGCTGGAACGGGATCCCGATCGTGGGCCGGGCCGTGAGTGTCGTCGCGGTGGTGCGGCAGCCTTTGGATATCGAGCTCTCCGAGGCCGGTTACTTGCGGCTCTTGACACGCCTGGCCATGGCGGCGAGCGGCCGGTTTCCACCGTGGAAGGGGCTGGCGATTGGCTTGACCGGCCTGGTTGTCACTCCCGAGCCGATCGGGCCGGGCGACGACGCCGTGCTCGGCCGGGCGCTGGGCGGCTCGCTCAGGCGGTTCCGGGTCGTCCCCGTCGGCTTGATCCGGGTCAACCCCGGCCAGGAAGCGACCGCCTTCGCGATGAAAACGAGCCCCGACCAGCTCTTCACCGAGCCCGCGCGGCTGGCCGACACCCTGAGCGAGCACTTCCGCCGTTTCGTCCCGCTGATCGAGATGTGATGTAAGGAGATACAGCGGGCCGGCGGCCGGTACCGAGGCCTGCCGTCCTCGGCTTCAAGGAGTTGACCTTGGGACAGCAGTTCCAGACCGAGCCGCACGACTTCCAGGAGCGGGAGACCGAGTACACAGGGCCAGTCACGGTCACGCGGCTGGAATTCCGTGGCCGCCCCATCAGCGTGGTCCGTCCCGCCGACCCGGACCGGCTGCTCGACGATCCGCTGGTCCGGCAATGGAACCAGCGCGACGATTACATGCCCTACTGGGCTTACCTCTGGCCCGGTGCGCTCTTCCTGGCCGAGGTCGTGGCGAGCGAGCCGTGGCCGGCAAGCAAGGACTCGGTTCCGTCTCTCCAGGCGCTCGAGATCGGCTGCGGCGTCGGCCTGGCCGGGCTGGTCGCGCTGGACCGAGGTCTTTCGGTCTGCTTCACCGATTACGACCGAGCCCCCCTGCATTTCGTCAGACGGAGTGCCCACGAGAACGGCTTCGATCCGGCCTCGTACACGACCCGTTTGCTGGACTGGCGCGACCTTCCCGACGAGACCTACCCCGTGATCCTGGGCTCGGACGTTCTCTACGAGCGCCGGCTGGTGCCCCTGGTAGCCAGCCTGCTGGCAAAACTGCTCCAGCCTGGCGGCGTGGGCCTGATCGCCTGTCCGGGTCGGAGTTCGGCCGAAGGGTTTTCCCCGGCCCTCACATCGCTTGGCCTGGCCTGTCGTGTGGAGACGATCGAAGCCCGATCCGAGGACGGCCAGCGCATCCGCGGCGTTCTTTACCGGGTGAATCGGCAAGCGTGACCTGGGGCGACTGATTGCCAAGTTCGCCGCGGACAGGATTCCAGCTTGGTTCAGCGAGTGGCACCGCCCTGACGATCCCGCCTGGAGCGCGACGAGATCAGATCGGCGCGGCTGACTGCTCCTCCAGGTGTTCGAATGCCCGAACCAGCTTGTACAAGACCAACTTTTCACCGGTACTGGACAGACGTGCGGTAGAGAAAAGTAGAGAAATCGGGAGTTCAGGCAGCGAGAAGCTCTGGTCAGGCACCTTCGCCTGAGCTAGAAGTCGATCTTCGCCCTCAGACCAAATGGGCCGCGGCGAGGTCGGCTTCGTCCGCCACTCGCAGCCGTTTCTCCGGGACGCCCTGGAACGC
>JBAUOX010000242.1:0-12302 GCA_049579985.1 Isosphaeraceae bacterium
GCATCAACCCGGCCAGGTTCCATGAAGTACCGGGTCGTTCTGCATCGGCTCGCTTTGGAGGACTTGGAGAACGCCTATGAATGGGTCGCCCGAAATGCACCCGTCACGGCGGCACAGTGGCTTGATCGATTCCAAGATGCCTTACTCAGGCTGGAGAGTTTCCCGCAGCGACAGCCTCTTGCAAGAGAGAATCGCAAAGTCGATGCGGAAGCGCCCGTGGCCGTCACCGTAACGTTCCAGCTCCCACCTGAGCTTGAATTCGCTCCGGCGCAAGGCCAGGTAACAACGGGCCATGTCGCCAAGGGCCTTGGCGTACTGGGCCCGTCTGAACTCTGCAGCGGCGCGAAAGGCATGGAAGCTCCACTCCCTTGGATCAAGCTCGACCGCTCGGTCGACGTTTGCCTTGATCAGTACCCCGCGATGCGTCGCGCCCCCATCGTTGCTGCTTCGTTCATCGTCGTCCTGGTATGGCTGTTCTTGTGCTTGTGAGTTCCGGGCGTGGCCTGGCGTTCGTGGCTTCCACAATCTTCACCTCGACGCGCTGGCCGAGCTTGAGCGGAATGGGCTGCTGGAAGGCGATGCGAACCGGCAAGACGCGGGTGTCGGTAGGGCGGCCGGGGTCTTCGGGACGGATTCGGCGGGGGATGAGGCTGTCGGCGATTTCCTCGACAGTTCCCTGCCAGGACAGGCCGGTGTAGCCCTGGGCGGTGATCGTGACGGGGCATCCGGGTTCGCAGCGAGGGATGTCAAACGCATCGACCTCGGCCTCGATACGTAGTCGCGTGAGGTCGACGATCCGGAGCAGGGGCGTGCCCAGGTTGACGGTCTCGCCGGGGTTCACAGCGCGTGAGATGACCATGCCGTTGATCGGCGACCGAACGCGCGTGCGGGCGAATTCGGCCTCGATCCGACGATACCCGGCAACGGCCTCGGCCCGATGGGCTCGCGCGGTGGTCCAGCGGGCCTTGAGGCGCTCCTTGGTTTCGGCCGCACCCTGCTGCCGCTCCGGCAGCCGATTCGCTCGTGCTTGCTCCTGCTCGATCTGCGCCATCTCGGCGTCGGCTTGGGCCACGCGGGCCACAGCCTCCTCGGCCGAGGCCCGGATCGCGTCGCCGCGGAACTCGATCAGCAGGTCCCCCTTGCGGACCGGCGATTTCTCCTGGACCAGGACGCGCGTGATCGTGCCCGGCAGCTCCGCGCCGACGACAACCTCGGCCCCGGGGTAAGCCGCCATGTGGCCCTCGGCCAGGATGATCGATGGAAAGTCGGGCTGCCGCTTCTCCTCGCGATGCGGGGCTGTCGAGGGCGAGGCTCGTTCCAGAGCACCGGAACCGCTGAGCGAGGCGCAGGCGAACGGCGCCCGGCTTGCTCCGTTGCTGCCTCGCCAGGCTTGCCAGGCGAGGATTCCCGCCAGAGCCAGGCCGAGTCCCGGCAAGAGAACGCGGCCGACGAACATCGAACCCGACATGGGTCAGGACTCCAGAGGGATCACGGAGCCGTCCCGAATCGCCACGACGCGGTCAGCGATCGAACGCACGGCAGGGTCATGGGTCACGATCAGGAGGGCCCGGTTTTCCCGCCGCGCCAGGCTCCGGAAGAGCTCCAGCACCTGAGCTCCGGAGTCGGAATCAAGATTACCCGTCGGTTCATCGGCCAGGATCATCGGAGCGGCGCCTGCCAGTGCCCGGGCGATGGCCACCCGCTGCTTTTGACCTCCCGAGAGGTCGCGCGGCCGAAAGTTCCTGCGATCGGACAGGCCCACGGCATCGAGCACCCGCACGGCCTCGCACCTGGCCCTGACGCCGCGCCAGCCGCGAATGTTCAGGGCGTAGACAACATTCTCCATTGCCGTCAGCGATGGAAACAGGTTGTATTGTTGAAAGACGAATCCGATCGATCGGCGGCGGATCGACCAGAGCCGGCCGGGCCGGCGCACGTCGACCTCATGGCCCTCGATGGTCAGCCGGCCCCCGCCGGCTCCCAGCAAGCAGCCCAGGATGCACAGCAAGGTCGTCTTGCCCGACCCCGAGGGACCTTCAAGAGCCACGACCTCGCCGCGGGAGAGCGACAGCGAGACTCCCCGCAGGACTTGCACCTCGTGAGGGCCCTCGCGGTAGGTCTTGGTGACGTCACGCGCCTCGAGCACGGTCATTCCCGCCCCTCCGTGATCGCTCTTCATGATCAACCTCGGAACACGACGGCCGGGTCGAGCGACCTGACCTTGCGGAATGAGACAATCGATGCCGTCAGGCAAAGCACCTGGGTCGCGATGAATACCAAAGCGGCCATCGCCCTGGTCACGGACATCTTCATGTCGAGCTGGACGAGGAGCGGATCAAGCCCGAATGTCAGCACCAGGCCCAGGGCAAAGCCCAGGGCCGCGGCGAACATCGCCTGTTCCGCGATCAGCCCGCAGACGTCGATGTCTCTTCCCCCCAGTGCCTTGATGGTGCCGAACTCAGCGAGGTGCTCGGTGGTCGACGCGTAGAGCGTCTGGGCCACGATCACGACCCCGACCAGGGCCCCGAGCGAGACGGTCAGGAAGATTGTCAGCCCCAGCCCGGTGCTCTCGATCCAGTATCGCCGCGAGATCGACGTCCACTCGGCCTGAGTGTGGACGTCGTTGTACGGCAGCCGGCGCTGGATCTCTGCGCGGACGGTCCGCAAATCGGCCCAGGGCTCGAGCTTGACGATGATGAAGGTCGTCTGGTCGCCCAGCTCATCGGGAGCGAGGCGCTGTGCAAGCTGGTAGTCGATGAAGGCCATCGGGTTGGTCGTGAACGAGCGGGCGTCACGCGTCCGCCCGATGATCTTGAGGCTGAGTCCCTGGAACTCACGTGTATCGCCGGCCGCGAACGGCCCGAACCGGCGTTGGGCCGACTCGTCGAGCATCACGAACCGCCCGCGCCTCAGGTCGGCCGTACTTCCCTCGAGGACATTCCAGGGAAATGCCCAGCGGCCGAAGTCTTCCAATGCGTAATAGATGACCGATTCCTTGGCCCCGGTCGGTAAGGCGACCACGGCGTACCAGACGATCAGGTTGTCGGCCCGGGCCACTCCGGGAATCGACCGCACGCGCTGGACGTAGGTCTCGGGGAAGGGATTGCCGAAATCGACGTTCGCCGTGTTCCGGGCCATCACCCAGAGGTCGGCGTCGAGCTTCTCGATCGTGATGCTGGCATTCTTAAGGAGCCCGAAGAAGAGCCCCACCTGGATCAAGACAAGTGCCACGGCGAAGCCCACGCCCAGCACGGTGGCAAGGAAGCGGCCCTTGTCGTCCAGCAGCATCTTGAGAGCAAGATCGACCATGGCGGCTCACCTCGAAGGGGCGTCGGAGGGCCGCGAGCGGCCCTCATCGTGACCGACCAGCCGAGCGACCAGAGAATCGGGCAGCCGGCAGATCAGGGCCATCAGCATGGCCATGGGCCAGGGAAACCGGATCAGGCCAGACTTCCGCTGCTCGATCGCCCTGGCGATTCTTCGGGCGGCCGCCAGAGCGGTGATCTCGAACGGCGCGGCGGCCGCAGCCATCGGCGTGATCGCCGAGGCGACGAATCCGGGACAGATTGTGGTCACGGCAATGCCCCGGTTCCTCAAAGCGATACGCAGCCCCTCCATGTACAGATTCACGGCCGCCTTGCTGGCGCAATAGGCGGACTCTCCCGGCAACCCCTTGAACGAGGCCATGCTGGAGACGGCCACGAGCTGTCCCCGTCCCCGGTCGAGCATGCCGGGAAGCACGGCCTCGATCGAGTAAACGACGCCCAGCACGTTGACGCGGAAGGTATCCTCCACGTCTGCGACGTTCAGCGGAGCAAGCCGTGTCGGCGCGCCGAAGCCCGCGTTGGCGACGATGACGTCGACCGGACCGAGCGCGCACTCGATCTGCTGAATCGCGGCATGAAGCGCCGGGCGGTCGCCCACGTCGGCGGCCGCGACCTGCGCTCTTCCTCCATGCGTCTCGATCTCGCAGGCCAGGTCTTCGAGCGCCTTTCGCCGCCGGGCCACCAGTCCGACCTGGTAGCCGCGGTAGGCCAGCTCGAGGGCCAGAGCGCGGCCGATCCCGCTCGACGCGCCGGTCACCACTGCTACAGGTTCGCGCACGGCAATGCCCGTTCGCCGGGATCGCGGCCGCCGCCGCTCGAAGCTTGGGCACGATTCACGCATCTGGCTCTCAGCGCCATGTGACCTGGTTCGACCCTCGGTTCCGATCTTCATGTCCGATCCCCGTCAAACGGCCCGCAGCACCAGGCAGGCGTTGCTGCCGCCGAAGCCGAACGAATTCGAGACGGCGACATCGACGCGATGGGGACGCGGTTCGTTGGCAACGAGGTTGAGGCTGACGTCGGAGTCGTCGAGGTTGATCGTGGGGGGAATGGCCCGGTGTTTCATGGCGGTCAGGCAGGCGAGGGCTTCGATGGCGCCCGCGGCGGTCAACAGGTGTCCGGTCATGCTCTTGGTCGAGGTGACTGGAATTTGATCGAGCGCCGTGCCGAAGACGAGCCGGAGCACCGCGGCCTCCGTCGCGTCGCCGACCGGAGTGCTCGTGGCATGGGCGTTGATATGGTCCACCTGCTCGGGCGTGATCCGGGCATCGGCCAGGGCCTTTTGCACAGCCTGACCGGCCCAGGCCGGGTCGGGACTGGGGATCACGTTGTGGTGGGCGTCGCTGCTGGAGCCGCAGCCGGCGACCTCCGCGTAGCCGTGGGCCGACCGATGCCGGGCGTCGGCCGCGCGCTCGAGCACGAACGCGACGCCTCCCTCGCCCAGCACGAAGCCGTCACGATCGCGATCGAAGGGGCGTGACGCCCGCGTCGGGTCGTCGTTCCGTCGGGACAGGGCCCGGAGGTTCCCGAAAGTGGCCAGGCCGATGGGCGTGACGGCCATCTCGCAGCCCCCGGCAACGCACACGTCCACCAGTCCGTGCCGCAGCCAGGCCCGACCGATGTCCAGGGCGAAGTTGCTGGACGCACAGGCCGCCGACAGGTTCACAGCCGGTCCGGTGAGTCCGATCGCCCGGTGGACGCGCTGGAGTGTCGATTCGCCGTCTTGCGATGGGTCGTGCAACCGGTTGCCGCCGCGACTGGCGTCGGCTTCCCAGAGCCCCATCCATTCCGCCCCGATTCCCAGTACCAGGCCGATTCGCCGGGTCGCCCGGCAGTTCCACAAGCCGGCGTCCTCGAGTGCGGCCTGAACGCACCAGAGTGCGGCCTGCTCGAGCCTTGGCAGGGCGTGAAACTCACGCGGTTCCCGGCCCGACGGGCAGGGGACGGCAGGCAGCTCGGCCGCGATCCGGCTGGGATAGTCGGTCGTGCAAAACGAGGTTACGACCGCGACCCCCGATCGCCCGGCGAGCAAGCTCGCCTCGAGCGTGGCGAGATCGCAGCCGAGGGACGTCGCCAGCCCTACACCCGTGATCCAGACCGGATCATCTGCCATCATCCGACCTCCTTGATGTGATGAAACTTCGGCGACAGGAGCTCGACACTCAGCCGGCCCGAGGCGTCACCGGCGATCGTCCGGACGCGGAATCGCCTTTGCGTTCGCGGGGCGAAATGTGGGTGTGGAATCCCCGGGTCGTGATGGCCATCGTGGACGACCAGGTCGCAAGTAATCCTGGACCCTCTGCCGGCATCCCGAGAACTCTGGTCCAGAAGTCCGGCGAGAACGGTCAAGTCCAGCGGCCGGGGAGATACCGGAACTTCGCCGGCGACGACTTGAAAGCATGGCCGATCGAGCTTGGCGGAGCTCGGAGGACCGAGCACCACGGCCAGGGCCTGACACTCGCAGTCCGCCATCGGCTCACCCTCGCGGTCCGGAACGAACTCCGGCGACCAGCCGCTGAAGACCAGCCAGAGACCGGGAACGATTCCCGCCTTCAGCCACGTGAGTGCGGTCAAGATCCCCTCGAACTCGGAGGATACGCCGCCGCCGACGCCGAGGTTCGGCCCGTGAACGCCCAGGGCAAGGCTGAGTGTTCCGGCCGGAGAGTGCAGGGCATAGTGAGGGATCAGGTGGGGAGACACACCCCAGACGCCGTCCGATCGAAAGCGATCCAGGGCGACGACGAGGCTCGACCGACCCAGGAAGCGGGAGGAGACCAGAATTCCCCAGTGTTCCAGGCACCGGGGATCGCTTTGACCCATTCGCCGGAGCGTGGCATGGACCGCGGCCATCGCGGCAATCGTCTGGTCCTCCGAGTTCCGCAGCAGTGAGGGTTGAACGGCAGGCCAGCCCTCCGGCGGGTTTCCAGGCTTTCGCCGCGCGCTGGAGATCTGGTCCCTGGTCATCCGGCACAAGGCGTGCGCCCGGACCTCCGCGCTGAGGACAACCTCTTGCCGGGTCTCGGACTGCGTCAAAACCGAACCCAATGCACGATTCGGAGTCACGTCGAAAGCCTCATGCCAGGTTCAATGGCCAGCCCTTCCTCATCGAGAGGAACCGGCGATAGGGTTTCTCAGCACATCCGCTCCATCCACCGCCTCTGAAGCAGGATGAGGATGACTGTTTACGGTTTTTCCGATAATCTGACCAGCCCGGTCCCCGTTTGCATGCCAGTGATGGGCAATACGAAGGGCAGATGTCTCTCAAGAAATCTCCCTGAATGACGCAGCTTGGCAAGCGGAGCCGGGAGCAGAGCGGTTCTCTTGAGATCAACGGATGAGTCAGGAAGTTCCGTGTCGTCCCTCCGATCACTCGAGGTGCGCCCATGTCCACCAAGCTCCCCATCGACAAACTGATGCGAGCCTTGAAGCAGAACACACTGGTCAGGATTTTCGAGGGATTCGAGAATACCTACCGTGACGATCACCTCAAGGACCTGATCGTGGACGAGATGGGGGCGGGTCGCGAGATGGTCGTCAAGGGACGAAGGGTGACCAACTTCGGTTCCGACAGCTTCCTCGGGCTGGACCGAGACCCGCGAGTGATCCAGGCCATCCACCGTGGACTGGACCGGTGGGGGTCGCATAACGGAACATCGCGCGCTTTCTCCAGCGTGCGATCCAACCTTGAGGCCGAGGAGAAGCTGGCGGCCTGGCTGGGGGTGGAGTCGACCCTGATCTATCCCTCCGTCACGCTGGCCAACCACGGGGCCATACCGGGGCTCGTCGGTCGCAAGGACGTCGTCGTGATGGATGAGCTGGCGCACAACTCGATCCAGGAAGGAGCCCGGCTGGCCCAGGCGGGCGGCGCCCGGATCGCGACCTTCGCGCACAACAGCCCCGAGGGTCTGGAACAGACGCTCCAGAAGGTTAAACCCTACCGGCTGGCCCTGATCTGCATCGACGGCGTCTATAGCATGAGCGGGGCCATTCCGCCCATGAATGCCTTCAACGAAATTGCAATTTCAAGAGACGGAGTGCTTTATATCGATGATGCGCACGGCACCGGCGTGCTCGGAGAACGAGGCCGGGGCACCGTGCTGGAGGCTCTGGGCAGCTACGACAACGCCTTCGTCGTCGGCTCGCTGTCCAAGGCGTTCTCCTGTGCTGGCGGATTTATCGCCTGCTCCAGACTGTTTCAGAAGCTGCTCAAGATGCGCTCGAATACCTATATCTTTGGTGGGCCGGTCGTTCCGGCCTACCTGGATGCGATCTGCGCGGTCGTCGATATCCTTCAGTCCGAAGAGTACTCCGCGCTTCGCGCGCGTCTCGATCGCCATGTCCAGCGGCTGTCTCGAGGGCTGGCGGATCTTGATCTCGTCGTGAGTGGCGGAACGACTCCGATCCTCTCGGTCTCAGTCGGTGACGAGGCCGACACGCTGAAGGCTGGCAGATTCCTCTTTGACCAGGGTTTCTATGTGCAGTCGGTCCTGTTCCCGGCCGTTCCCTATCATGGGGGCGTCATCCGGGTG
The DNA here is from genome assembly GCA_049579985.1 of Isosphaeraceae bacterium. Classification (GTDB taxonomy): domain Bacteria; phylum Planctomycetota; class Planctomycetia; order Isosphaerales; family Isosphaeraceae; genus Aquisphaera. Next base: position 7,856 of record JBAUOX010000242.1, read on the forward strand.
CAGTGCAATGCCAATCACACTGACACGGAGATCAACGGGTTGATTGCCGCGTTCGAGGCCTTGAAGCAAGTGATCCGCCTCCCTTTGAAATCGCAAGCGCCCGGCGCGACCGCGCAGATTCTCCGAAAGGTCTACGGCTACTGTGCCGACAAGGTCGCGGGGTGACCTCACCAGAGCGTCGTGCCAGATTCTCGATTTCCATCACGCGGCCGACGTTCGCACATTGTTCATCGCCGCGATGGTTACCCCGTCCTTAGCTGCGAGCTTGGCCTCAACCAGGTCGAGAAGCTGCCCAACCCGCTTGACCTCCATGAGCTCCTCCATCGCCAGCCGGATGCGGAATTGATGTTCGACTCGCATTACCAGACCAACCACGTCAACCGAGTCCAGCCCGAGTCCCTCGCGCAAGTCCGTCGTCTCCTCGAGGTGATGAAAGGCCTCTCCCATCTCTTCCTCGAGCAGACTCACGAGAGTGGCTAACAGAGTCTCACGATCCATCATGATCTTCCTGTTCCTCCCTGTCTCTCAGGGCGAAATTCCCTGCCTTCCGCGCATCCATGCGCTATCCGCCCATCGGCCTACGGGCGAGGCAGCAAAGTATACTGGTTCCCGGGATCAGGGCAACTCCTGTCTGGGGACTGGGCAGGGCGATTTCCTTCCGGCTTAGCTTGATACACCGGGCCCCAGAAACCGCGGAAGTTCTCTCGGAGCCCGGTCGCGTGCTGCGGATTGTCGGGTCTGAGGACACGCTGTACCGGTCACTCGGCGATGTGTCCGTGTGGAAGGATGTAACCCAGCGACAGCAGCTTGTTGACGATCGTATCGACGCACTCCGCCACGGAGAGCTTGCTGGTATCGAGACTGACCTCGGGGTTCGGGGGGGGCTCGTAGGGATCGTCGACACCGGTGAAGCCCATGGGTTTCCCTGCGGCCAAAGCTGCCCTGGCCTTCGAGTACATTCCCTTGACGTCGCGCTCTTCGCAGACTTCGATCGGGGTTGAACAATAGACCTCGATGAAGTTGCCCCGGGAAATCTTCCGGGCTTCGTCACGGACGGCGCGGTAGGGGCTGATCACCGAGCAGAGCGTCGTTCCTCCGTGCAGCGCCACCAGGCCGGCGACATAGCCAACCCGGCGGATGTTGGTATCGCGGTCTTCCTTGCTGAAACCCAGGCCCTTGGAAAGATGCGTGCGGATCTCGTCACCGTCAAGCAGCGAGCAATTTCGGCCAAACTCGGCCAGGCGCTCGATCAAGGCATGAGCGATGGTGCTCTTTCCCGAGCCCGAAAGTCCGGTGAACCAGATGGTCATTCCCTGGCGGAACCTGGGCGGATTGGTCTCGCTCAAGATTTCGGCCACGGCCGGCCTGCTGAACCACTCGGGGAGCTGGAGTCCGCGTGCCAGGTACTTGTCGCGAACTTCGGTGCCGGAGATATCCGCAGTCTTGGTGCCCGGGGGAACTTCATCGACCGGGCTATAGCGGTCTTCCTCGGGAAGAAAAACCATCTGCTTGAAATCGACCATCTCCATGCCGATCTCATCCTTGAACTTGGTCATGGAATCTTGAGCGGCATAGGGGGGATAGAAAGCCTTGCCGGTCGAGTCGTTACCAGGCCCGGCGTGGTCGCGGCCAACGATGAAGTGGGTGCAACCGTAGTTGCGGCGGATGATTGCGTGCAGCAGCACCTCGCGGGGGCCGGCCATACGCATTGCCAGGGGTAACAGGCTGAGCACGACGGATCCGCTCTCGTAATAGTTGTCGACCAGGGCGCGATAGCATCGTACCCGGGTGAAGTGGTCCACGTCGCCCGGCTTGGTGACGCCGACCACAGGGTGAATCAAGAGCCCGCCGCCGATCTGCCCGGCGGCGCGTTTGGTCAGCTCTTCATGGGCTCGGTGCAGGGGATTGCGGGTCTGGAAGGCGACGATCCGGGACCAGCCCAGGGATTGAAAATGACAGCGAAGCTCGGCCGGCGTGCGCCGGAGCTCGACGAAGTCATAGTGGGGCGGAGTGCGGATCACCTCGAGCCGGCCGGCGGCCTGATGTCCCGGCTGCCGATCGAGATGGGCCACGGCCGGGTGCTTCTTGTCGAGCGAGCCGTAGGCGAGCTCGGCCTCCCGCTTCTTGTCGATCGGGTAAACCTCTTCGACGTGAAGAAATGCCAGCAGGTTGCCATAGACATCGCGCAGGGCCAGCGGCTTCCCCTCCTCGGCACCATGACCGGGGGTGACAGGCAAGGTGACGGGCAGGGGCCAGAGAGTGCCGTCGGCCAGGCGCATCTCGGTGACGACACGGTCATAGTCGGCCTTGCCCATGAACCCGCGAAGCGGCGAGAACCCGCCCACACTCAGCAGTTCCAGGTCGCAGAGACCGCGTTCGTCCAGGGTCAGGCTAGCATGATCCTTGGCGGTCGCCTTCATCTCGGCGGCGCGCTCCGGACGGACGACAAGATCGACCAGCGAGCCTCCGTAGGGCGTATTCAACTGGGCCTTCGGTTGTGCGGTAATTTTCAATCTCCTTCCTCTCCTTCCCCACCAGAGAACCAAATCAACTCGCCCATTCCGCCCCGGAAATGTTTGACAACCCCCGGGAACTGGGCAAAAACGGCATTTTCCTGAGATTCGGCCAACCCCGCCACCCGAACAAGAGAAACGTCTCCATCGGATTTCTTGCGCTGCATTCCTGATCACAGGGAGGCCGGGCATCCACTTCAGATCGTCCATTCGTGAGGCGAGGTTTGCGCGACGAGCTCGGCGATGGTGGTGGTGTCGAGGACGCTGCGCTCCGCGGCGCGGACACGGTCCCAGACCACGCCCAGGATTCGCGCGGCCGGACGTTTCTCTCGGGCAGAACCGCGCTGGGGTGTGTCCGGGCCGTCGATCACGGCCAGCACCTCGCTGAGCGCAATCTTGGCCGCGGGACGAGCCAGGCGATATCCTCCCGACGCACCGCGGGTGCTGACTACCAGCCCCGCTCCTTTAAGCTGGAGCAGGATCTGGACCAGGTAACGCTCGGGAATCGCGTGAGTATCAGAGATCTCGCGGATGCGCACTGGCGGTGCGTCCGCGCTCTGCTGGGCCAGCGCCAGCAAGGCCATACAGGCATATTCCGCCTTCGCCGAAATCTTCATCGGGCCACTTGCCTCCATGGCCCCTCGGGCAGGCAACTCAAAGCTGGCTGCTGTCCAGCGAATGCAGCCCGCACTCGGTCTTGGCCTGTCCCGCCCACCGACCCGCGCGTTCGTCCTGTCCATAGGCCACGGGCTTGGTACAGGGCCAGCAGCCAATCGAGGGATACCCCCGATCGTGCAGCGGGTTGTAGGGGACGCGATTGGCCACGATAAAGGCCCAGACGTCGCGGCGGGTCCAGCTCAGGAGGGGGCTGACCTTCACGAGGCTGAACTTGGGGTCCCAGCCAACCACCTTCGCCTTCGCTCGATCCGCCGATTGGTCTGCCCGGATCGCCGTGATCCACGAGTCGTAGCCCACGAGCGCTCGCCGCAGTGGAACGATCTTTCGCTCGTAGCAGCACTGCTCGGAGTTCGATACGTAGAGCGGTCCACCGCGCAACCTCTCGTAATCCCCCACCGGCGTGTCCGGCCTGACCATTTCCACCTCGATCCCGTACCGATCAGCGATCTGGTCCCGCAGCGCCAGGGTCTCGGGAAACTGGTAACCCGTGTCCAGGTTAAAGACGCGGACACGGGGCTCAACCTCGGCCAGGAGATGAATCAGGATACAGCCTTCCGGACCAAACGCGGTCGCCATCGTCAATCGCGGAAAGAACCTCTCGACGGCCCACCGGAGGATTTTCGTGGGCGCCGCCTCATCGAGAAGTTCGTTAACCTCCGTCAGCTCTTCCTCGGCCAGCATCGCTTCAGCCCTGGACATGGCGTTCTCGCTCCCCAGATTGTAGAACCGGGGCCAATCTTACATTTCCCAGTGATGAAAGTCAACATTATGGCTCGAAAGGAGTCAGGGTGGACGAGAGTCCATTCCGCAGGGCGAGCGTGGCATGCCGCGAAGTCGGTCTTGACCGCCCTCTGCTTCTGGTCTTCTGGCCCAGCCCGACGGTGAAGGCCGGCTTCCAATTGCCGGCGCCCGGATCCAGAGCCAGGTAGAGCACGGGGGCGCAGGAGGCGGTACAATTCGTGTTGTGAGTCGCTGTCATGGCTAAGCTCTGTTGGAAAGAGTCGTGACAACCCATGAAAAGGAGCTCACTACAACGGCTCACGTTTTGAACTATGCCCCTACATAGTGTCTGACCCCGCGAAGCCGCTCGCATGCGGCGTTCGGTAACTCCACGGGCGACCGGCGGAGGCTGGAGTTCACGGGGCCGGGCGCAGGCACCCGGCTCTTGATGCTGGTGCCGTACGACGATGCGAAACACGAGTACGCCTACGGTCCGGCCCCGAGGCTGCTCGATTCCAAGCTCGGCACCTTTACCC
>JBAUOX010000243.1:0-12115 GCA_049579985.1 Isosphaeraceae bacterium
GAATCGCAAACGCGACGGGATGCCTGGCGTGAGGACATTGTGGCGTGGGCTTCATGACCTAACCTTGCTTGCCGCTGGCTTCCGTGCCGGCAAAAGACTACGCGAATAGTTGTGGGTAATGGTCAGCTCAAAGCAGGGGTGGCCCAGGTCGACCGGCCCGTCGAGCACCGCCACACGGACGCGCGGATCCCCCCGCGTCTGATGCATGAGTTCCGCGATGCCCGGGATGGCCGTGAGACGTGCCATCGGACTCTCAACGTGGATGACGCCTCCGGTCCGTCAGAGCGGCCTCCCGTCCTGTTGAATGGGCGGGGCGTCCTCGGGTGCTCGATAAGAAAGAATAAGAAGCGCCCCTCTCTTATGTAAAGACTGCAAAAGAATGTCAAGAATAATCCGACCTTATTAGAGAAAAATCTAGGGAAAGCTGTTAGGAATTACGCAGTTGTTCGCTGTTGTCCACTAGGTGTGGAAGAGGATAGGTCAGCCAGGCAGCCTGGGTAGTCAGAAGACAGGGGAAGGAAAAAAGGACATCACTGATATCGACCGTTTGAGAGGGGAAGGAGCCTCGGGGACATGCACGTAAACGCTTGATGTAAGCGGCTTAGGAACGGGCCGGCAATAAGTTCCCGATTGGAAGCTCAGTCGGAAGCGGCCGAACCTTGGGCTTGGCGAGGGAATGCGGAACGCTGCCTCGGGCTTGTTCCTTCGCCACCGATCGAACACTCGTCACTGAAGGTAGCGAAGCAAGAGATCCTTGAGCCACGGATGAAACACGGATGGAACACGGATCGGAATCCAAAGAAGTGATAGGCGGGCCCGCAGGGGAAGCACATGCAGGAATATCAAGATCTCCGTAGGATAACTAGATTTATTGGTTGTGGAAGCTGTCCTACTTTCTTATCCGTGTTCCCTCCGTGTTTCATCCGTGGCTGAGAAATCCTCTTCTTCTCTGTTGCCTTGCAAAGGCCCCTGGCTTTCCGCTCGAGCTTTTCGTTGCGGCCGATGCTCCACCGGCGGAACAATGATGCGGCGGTTCCTTGCGAGAGACAAGAGGGGCTCCTGGGCAACTGGCAGGCGACGAATTCCCTCATAATTGTGAACGGGCAACCGTTCGGAATCGGAGGAAAAAAGGGGAAGTTATTGCTGGCCCGTTCCTTAGGGGTTAAGAAAGCGCTATTCAGTGATGACCATTTTCCCCTCCCTGATCGGTCATTCACCACCCATGCAAGAGCTGTTCAAGCAGACCGCCTTGGTCGAGCCGCCCTTGCTTCAGTCACTCCTCCGCCGGAACCAGGGCAACCGCGCCAGCGCCGCCTTGCAGATCGGCATCCATCGCGCGACGCTGCGGCAGAAGCTGCGGAAGTATGGGATCGAACGACCCTGGCCCTCGCGATCACATGCGATCCACGCGGTTGTCGAATCTCTCGGACGGTATCCGCTACCGCGTGGGCGCTGGCGGCCGGTATGGCTCGAGTTGCACAGGCCGCAAGTTCCGCTGTGCCGCCAGATGATGAGGCGGGACGGCATGGACCGGTACCGGAACTACCCGCCCATTCATCTGATTTCTGGCCCAGATCAGCAGTGTGAGGTTGACGCAGCCTGCCAGCAGGGGACCTCCGAAGATCCAGAGTTCGGGAAAGCCGGACCAGGGCAGGCGTATGGCCTGGTTCTGAATGCCCGCCTTCAAGAACAGGCACTCCATGAGCAAGCCCATCATCAGGCTCGTCGTGACGAGCAAGAAGTGCCAGCGGCTGCGCGCGATAGAGGGGATGGGCGTGAGTGTCGAGAACCAGAGCGCGGCGATTCCGGCCACCGCGGGGAAACCCAGCGACATGTTGCTCAACGCACCCTCCAAGCTCCAGGAATCGAGCCCGACGCAGACGCTGGAGATCAGTAGAATTGCGGCGTTCAGGCCGGGCAGGATCGTGACCGGGTAGATCAAGATCGACGCGACGCACCGCCAGGCGGCGATGCGATCATGGTTCACGCCTTTTTCCATGGTCGGCCCCGAACCGGACCGCGGGCGCAAGCCATCATGCGACGGTCCTCCTCTTCAATCTATCGAAAAAACCACGCCCCGCCTGCAGCCCGATATGCCGAAGTCCAGGTCCCGGCGGCTTGACGAGCCAAACTCAGGGTCAACAGGATCAGCCCGGCGCGAAAACCGGAAGTCGCTCTTCAGCGAACCACTGACCGTGTGGCCGGCAGCCTGAGTGTGAACTAGGGTTGATAGATCCGTGTAAGCGTCATCGAACCGCGCCAGGCATCGTGGACACCATACCGTTTGAAGAGGATGCCCGAGCACTTCGAGCCACGATCACGGAGATGTGATTGACCGCCATGCGTAAAACACCCGTCCTCTTGCTGTTTCTGCTCACTCTGTTCCTCAGCGCCTTCCTCCTGTTCTGCGTCCAGCCGATGATTGCCAAGATGGTCCTCCCGCTGCTCGGCGGCTCGCCGGCGGTCTGGAGCACCTGCATGGTTTTCTTCCAGGCGGCGTTACTGGCCGGTTACGCCTATGCCCATGCGACGACGACCTGGCTGGGCGTGCGCCTGCAGACGATTGTGCAGGCCGGGTTGCTCTTGCTTCCCCTCTTCGTCTTGCCCTTTGGCATTCAGTCGGACGCGGCCCGGTCGTTGTCTCCCGAAGCGAATCCGACCGGATGGCTTTTCGGGCTCTTGCTCGGGATGGTGGCCCTACCGTTTTTCGTGGTCGCGACCTCTGCTCCGCTTCTCCAGCGATGGTTCACCCAGTCGGGCCATCCCGCCGCATCCGACCCTTACTTCCTGTATGGCGCCAGTAACCTGGGAAGCATGCTCGCCTTGCTGGCCTACCCGCTCGTGGTGGAGCCGAACCTCCGGCTCGCCCAGCAGAGCATGGCTTGGACAGTGGGTTACGGCCTCTACGTCGTGCTGGCGCTGGGCTGCATCGCCGTCATCTGGAAGGCTCAGGAGGGAGCCCTCGGAGGACCCGACAGCTCAGGGACGACCCAGGAGACTCACCGCCTTCGCATCGGCCAGGTGGTGCGCTGGGTCGTCCTGGCATTCATCCCCACGAGCTTGATGCTGAGCGTGACGATGTACTTGACGACCGATATCGCGGCCATGCCGCTTCTCTGGGTCATTCCACTGTCGCTTTACCTGCTCACGTTCATACTGACCTTCGCGCGGCGTCCGATTCTCCCTCATTCGTGGATGGTCCGGGCATTGCCGATAGCTGCGGTCGTGCTCGCCCTCGTCCTGAATATCTCGTCAGTGGCGCAGCCGATCTTTCTTCCCCTTCATCTGGTGGTCTTCTTCCTGGCCGCGATGGTCTGCCATGGAGAGCTCGTGCAGCATCGTCCTCCCCAGGAGCACTTGACCGCATTCTACCTGGCGATGTCCTGCGGCGGGGTCCTGGGCGGCCTTTTCAACGCACTCATCGCCCCGCTGGTCTTCGATCGGATCGCGGAATATCCTCTCGCGCTCGTCCTGGCCTGTCTCGCATTGCCGAAAACGCAGACCGATTCCAGCGAACGCTGGAGCCGCTCTCTGGATTGGGTCCTTCCGCTCTGCCTCGGGATCCTCACGTGGGGCCTGGTAACGGTTTTGCAACCCCGGTCCGGATCACCGCAGGAGGACCTTCACCCCAAGCTCGCCTTTGGTCTCGCCGGCCTGGTCTGCTATGCATTCAAGGATCGCCCGGTTCGATTTGGCCTGGGGTTGGGCGCGATCTTGCTGGTCGCCGGGACCTACACCAGCAGCTACGGCCGGGTGCTGTACCAGCACCGGAGTTACTTCGGAGTCCTGCGCGTCGCGTACGTCGCCTCGGGAAACTTCAATCGGCTGATCCACGGCCACACGCTGCACGGCCAGCAGTCCCTCGACCCGGAGCGGCGCCTCGAGCCGCTGACCTATTATCATCGCACCGGGCCGATCGGCCAGGTCTTCGAGGTATTGCGCACGCGCGACCCGGGATCGGACGTTGCCCTCGTGGGATTGGGAGCCGGATCACTGGCATGTTATGCCGAGGCCGGCCAGCGCATGACCTTTTTTGAGATCGATCCAGTCGTTGCGAAGATCGCGCGGGACCGTCGTTACTTCACATTTCTCGACGACAGTCGAACGGCCTCGATCGCGGTAGTCCTGGGCGATGCGCGGCTTCGGCTCAACGACGCGCCGGATCACGCGTATGGGCTCATCGTCCTGGACGCGTTCAGCTCGGATGCGATCCCGACCCACCTGCTGACCCGAGAGGCTCTGCAACTCTATCGCGCCAAGCTTGGGGAAGGTGGAATCCTCGCCTTTCACATCAGCAACCAGTGGATCGATCTGGCCCCCATTCTGGGAGCCCTGGCACGCGATGCCGGCTTGCAGTGCCTGGTTCGCCGGGATCTGGACATTTCCCCAGCCGAGGCCCGGTGCGGCAAGGAGCCTTCGATCTGGGCGGTCATGGCCGCACGCGACGCCGGCCTTGGCTCGCTCTCGAACGATTCAAGGTGGACCCCACCTCAAGGTCGTCCCAACGAAGCCGTCTGGACGGATGATTTCTCGAGTATCATCGAGCATTTACGCTTGAACTAAATGACCTTTCGTGTTTCCGGGAAACTCGTCCCCCCGGGATCGAGCTGACGATGGTGACGTCAGCCACGTAGGTCAGAGCCAAGATCGAGGGAGCCAGGTGAGGATTTTAAGTCCCGACGCAATCCGACAGACCATGGGGTCGTGTGAGGGAGCACAATCCTGAAGGGGGCGCTTCTCCCGATGCGTCTGGACGGGCCCGCGGGGTGGGCTCTCGGTCCACCAGTCCCAGCGGTAGGAGACCGGGGGCGGCAGACCGACCCCGGGAATGCCACCTGTTCGGGGAGTCGAAGTCTCTGCCTGATCTGCACCGCGGCCTGGGCAAAGCGAAGGTGCTTGGCCTCGCGTTCCGTGGACTCGTAGCGGGCGGCGACCGAGTGCTCGAAGTACATGCCCGACTTGACACAGACTCCGGCCCAGACCTGGAAATCGATCTGAAAGTGGGAGGCACACTCCGCCGGGTCGATGATCGGGGCAGGGGCTCCCTCCCCGCCAAGGCCCAGTGCCCGCCGCTTGTGAAGCTGGTCGAGGACCGCCTGTGCCAGGTTCAGATGGCTGGCCAGGCTGGGATGGTGGGCGTCGTGGCACAGCTCATCGTCGAGGATTCCATGCCGGCTCCTGGCGCGGAGGACTTCGGAGCCATCAACGAGAATGCTGTTGTGGCGGGCCGCGACGTCCCGATAGATCTGCGCGAGATCGCTCCGGCAGCGCACCGGGAAACCGTCGAGGTCGCGGGCCCGGATGTAATGTTCACGCGCCTCGTCAAATGCTCCGGCGCGCTCGAGCAATCGCCCCAGCCGGAAGTGGGCCTCGGCAAAGTCGGGTTGCCGGTCCAGCAGTGATCGATAACCTGTCTGACTCTGCGCCGGATCGTCCGACTCGAGCGCCCGGGCCTGTTGGAATTGCTCGGTGAGCTCAGCACGCTCGGCCTGCGAGGCACGAGCGGAGAGGACGGTCCGGTTGGGCTCGAAACCGGATTCGTTGCAGGCGGGAATGACCAGGATCGGGACCGCGCCGATTTGCTCGCAGTAGCCGACGATGGCCTCGAGCCGGCGCCGAAAATCCGTGAGGATCTGGAGTAGCTCTGACGGAGTGAACGCGGGCACGTCGATCAGGAGATGATGGTTGAGCGCCGGGGACGGACCGCCGAGGCGATGCTTGCGCACGGTCTCGTAAACCCAAAGGCAGAACGGCGAGTGCAGGCTGAGCTGGTAGAGCCCGTGCAGAAAGGCCCCTGCGGGCGCCTCGGCGTAACCGGCGTCGCGCATCGTTTCAAAGCGCGAGAGGAATTCGTTGTGGCCGGAGAAGACGATCAGGGCGTCGGGCCGGCGTCGCAGCGTGGCCAGCTCCTTGTGCATGTCTTCCAGGTTCCTCCCCAGGTTCGCCCGGATGTCGAGGTCCACACGACGGCCAGGCCGGGCCTGCTCGAGCTTCCAGGCGACGATCTGGCCGATCGAGATCGTCGGGTCGTAGGGATAGCCCATCGCGCTCGAGCCGCCGATCACGACCAGGGAGACCTCGTCTCCTACCGCTGCGGAGCGGGGAAACTCGGTGGGCAGATGTGGCAGCCGATGGACCCAGGCCAGCCAGGCCGAGGCCGACAGCTCGAGCCCGAGAACGGCCAGGCCGGCCGAGCCGCAGAGCAAGGCCAGGCGGGCGCCCATCGGCCTGCGCCGGTCGCGCTGGCGGGCCCGGATCAGCAACCAGACTGAGACGGCCAGCACAAGGGGAATCAGCACCACGACGCTCATGTAAGCGATCAGCAGCGACCGCAGGAACAGTTCGGTCAACCTTCGGCCGGGTTCCCGGGGGAACAAGGGCAGCCATGCGTCGGCGGCAAAGAGCCCCGCGACCAGCAGCGACACGAGCACGAACGGCCAGGCCCAGCGAGCCACGTTGCGCCAGCGAAAGCGAAGTTGCACTTGCTCTGGACCGGTCATGGCCGGTGCTTCTGAAATCGGGGATGAGATATCGAAGATGCGGCGCATGGGTGACCGATCAACACGAGGAGATTAGCCCGGCATGCCTCCAGCTTGCCGCTTCCTCGCCGTCGATTCGCAGGGTGAGGCACTTGGCGCTGCCGCCGGACTTGATGAACTCGGAAAACTCGAGCGGCCGTACGTTGAAGCCAAGCGTTTCCAGCGCAGCCGCGAGCTTGGGCGCACCCTGATTGAGGACGACCGAGCGGCCGACCACGACGGCATTGCAACTGAATGAGACGGCCTCTTCGGCCGAGACCTCGATGAGGCGGTCGATGCGGTCCTTCAGGACCGAACGGCCGTACTCGTCGAAGGCGCCAGGGTAATAGATCGCCACACCGGCAGCGACAGGACAGAAGCAAGTGTCCAGATGATAAAACCGCGGGTCCACGAGCTCCAGCGGCAGCGCCGGCACGCCCAGCCGCTCTCCGACCCACTGATGGCTTCGGACGTCACTGCGAAAGCGATAACCGGCGAACAGCGTGTCGCCGCAGAAGAGGGCGTCCCCCGCGCCCTCGAAGCTCATGCTTTCCGGTAGCGGCACGAGTGTCAAGCCGCGGTCCCGAGCCCACTTCTCGAAATGGGGACTCTCGCCCTGACGGACCCCGAACCGGAACCGCGCGGGAAGAAACATGTCGTGGAAAACCAGCCCGGCGTTGGCCGTGAAGACCAGGTCTGGCAGCCCGGGAATCGGCTCGAGCAGGTCAATCGCCGCACCCAGGTCGCACAGGGTCTGATAGAGCCGCTGCCACTGCCGGCGCGCGGGTTGGGGGTTCGCGCCCTGCTGCATGTTCATCCAGGGGTTGATCTCGTACTCGATGCCGAAGTAATCGGGAGGACACATCAAGATGCGTGCAGTGGTCGACGACTCCATGACGATGACCGGTGCCTCCGCTATTTCCCTGCCGGCGCAGAAGTCGAGCTCAGCTCCACGGCCAGGGAGCGCACAAAGGGCTCGACATCGGTGACCAGCCCGATGGTCTGGAATGTTCCCCTGTCGCTCAGCTTGGTCACGGTCGCCGGGTTGATGTCGACGCAGACCACCTTGACCCATGCCGGCAGCAGGTTGCCGGTGGCGATCGAGTGCAGTGCAGTGGCGATCAAGAGCGCGAAGCCGACGTCGCGGATCGCCTGGCGCATCCGATCCTGTGCGAGAAGCGTGTCGGTAATCACCTCGGGCAGCGGGCCGTCGTCGCGGATCGACCCCGCCAGAACGAGATCGACCTTGTGCTTGATGCATTCGTACATGATTCCCGAAGCGAGCAGACCCGACTCGATCGCCCGCTCCAGACCGCCCGCCCGGCGGATGGTGTTGATGGCGCGCAGGTGGTGCTCATGACCGTGCTCTATGGGCTCACCGCGCTCGATGGAAACGCCCAGGCTGGTGCCGTAGAGGGCTTGCTCGACATCGTGCGCGGCCAGGGCGTTGCCCGCGAATACCGTCTGGATCCAGCCATCGCGGATCAACTTGGCGACATAAGGAACCGAGCCGGTATGCACGATCGCCGGCCCGCCCACCATAAGTACCTTCTTGCCGGCGGCACGGGTTGCCCGGATGGCGTCGGCCACGCTCTTCAGGCTGACCGACTTGGGCTTCTCGCTGGAGACCGAGGAACTCATGAAGCCGAAGAGCGTCGACTCGCGTGGCCGCTCGACGGGCAGCACCCGCACACCCGCATGGCAGACCACGATCGGCATGCCGAGCGTGACGCAGATCATCGGCACGCATCGGGCCACTCCGGACGCGGGGTTCAGCGCGATGCCGCAGTCCATCTCCTGGTCCTGGACGTCGATCCAACGACCCTTGAAGCGGATCTGGGTGCGCTGGTTGGTCGTGCTGTAGAAGGCATCGGGGAAGGCGCCGGCGATGTCGGCGGGGACGGTTCGGGCGTCCTCGGCATGCACCGGCGAAGCGCCATGCTCGACCAGGTCTCCAAGGATCGCGTCGATCGCTTCGGGGCTGTCGGCCCGGACCCCGATCCGGGCATAGCTCGGGTCGGATCGGCGGACTCCGATCTTGCACTCGTGGATCTCGAAGCTGCCACCCATCTGGAGAATGCGGTCGAGGATCTTGGGCAGCAAGAGCGAATCGATGATGTGCCCGCGGACCTCGATCTCGTCAACGACGCCTGGTACCGAAGATGAATCGAAGCCCTCCGGGTTTGCCTCGGATCCCCATTGCCCTGCATGAGTCATTGGCGGCTGTCCCCTGGTCATGCCGATCGACTGCCAACTGCCAGTCTGTGTTCGATCTCCCTCGAATTCAAGGGCATCACATTTCAAGAGAACCGTCAGGAAATGGGCGTGCGTCCTACAGCGCGCCCAGAGCCTGGCGCAGGTCATCCCGCAGGTCGCTCTCGTCCTCGATTCCCACGCTCAGACGGACGAGGCCGTCGTCCACGCCTCGGGCGAGGCGGATCTCGGACGGGATGCTGGCATGAGTCATGGTCGCGGGATGGCAGATGAGCGACTCGACGCCGCCCAAGCTCTCGGCGAGACTGAAGAGCCGTGTATGAGTCAGCAGATGGTGGGCCGCCTGCGCACCTCCATGGAGCCGGAGACTGATCATGCCGCCGAAGGCTCTCATTTGCCGGCTGGCAAGCGCATGACCGGGGGCGTCCGGAAGACCGGGATAGTAAACCTTCTGGACCTGCGGCTGCCCGGCCAGCCAGGACGCCAAGGCCTGAGCATTCGTGCAATGGCGGTCCATCCGCACGCCAAGGGTCTTGATACCCCGCAGCGCCAGCCAGGCATCGAACGGTCCGGGAACTCCGCCGGCCGCGTTCTGGTAAAACTTGACCGGCTCGAGCTGTTCGCGTCGGCCGACCACGGCGCCGCCGATCAGGTCGGAGTGACCGCCCAGGTACTTCGTCGTGGAGTGGACGACGAGGTCCGCGCCCAGCGACAGCGGCTGTTGAAGATAAGGTGAGGCGAACGTGCTGTCCACCGCGAGGATCGCTCCGTGTCGGTGCGCCAGCTCGGCGATGGCCGCGATATCCAGAATCTGGAGCAGGGGGTTGGTCGGCGTCTCGATCCAAACCAGCTCGGTCCGCGGGCCCATGAGCGCGGCGAAGCCCTCCGGCTCGAGGTCCTCGGTGTAGCGCGTGATGACGCCTTGGGGACGGAAGACACGCTCGAGCAGGCGATAAGTACCCCCGTAAAGGTCGGCCGCGGCCACGACCTCGTCGCCGTGGTGTAAGAGCGAGAGCACCGCGGTCGTCGCGGCCAGGCCCGAGGCGAATGCCAGAGCCGCCTCTCCTCCCTCGAGAGCGGCCAGGCAACTCTCGAGTGCCGCGCGGGTCGGGTTGCCACTTCGTGAGTACTCGTAGCCTTTGTGCCGGCCCGGTGCTTCCTGGGTGAACGTGGACGTGGCATAGATCGGCACCACCGTCGCCCCGGTCGCCGGGTCGGGGTCCTGACCGGCGTGGATCGCCCGCGTGGAGAAGCCTGCTGCATGATGCTCTTGGCTCATTGCTGCCTCCGGTCGGCGGGAACCTGGTCCAACATGCATGAAGAGCCAATCTCCGATGGCTCTCGGGTAGTCGGGGGCTTGCTCTTCTGGTTCCAGTATTGCACCAGGTCAATCCGGGTGATGATGTCCAGGACGGCCCCGTCAGATGATACGGCCAGCACGCCGGTGTTTCCGGCCAGCAGCAGGCGGTAAGCTTCGTCGAGCTGGGTGCTCACGTCGAGCTGGGGCAGGGGACGGGCCATGACATCGGCAACCCTGACTTTCTCCGGGTCGCCCCGGTCATGCAGGATCCGCGCCAGGGTCACTTCCTGAATGCTCCCTACGGGCAGCCCATCGCGGAGCACCGGTAGCTGGGAGATGCCCGTAGCTTGCAGCAGCTCCACGGCCTCGGTCACCGTGGCCTCGGGGCTGATGGTGGTGAGCTGGCGAGGCCCGCGGGAGCGAATCAGGTCGCCGATGGAATTCGTAGGCTGAGGGTCCCAGGACAGGCAGTTCTCGGCCAGCCAGTTGTCATCAAAGAACTTGCTGAGATAATTGCGACCCGTGTCCGGGCAGAGCACGACAACCAGGTCATCGGGACCGAGTCGGCGGGCGAACTGAAGGGCCGCCGCGACGGCCGTGCCGCTCGAGCCGCCTACCAGGATGCCTTCTCTGCGCGCCAGCGCCCGTGCGGTGTGGAACGATTCGGCGTCACTGACGCGAATCCATTCGTCCACGACTTGGCTGTTCAGGGTCCTGGGCACAAAGTCCTCGCCGATCCCCTCGACCTTCCAGGACTTCGGCGTGTCGCCGGAGAGAATCGACCCCTCGGGATCGGCGCCGATGACCTTGATCTGGAGGCTCTTTTCCTTGAGGAACCGGCCCACACCCGAGATCGTTCCTCCGGTCCCGCAGCCCGCCACGAAGGCAGTAATCTTCCCATCCGTCTGGTCCCAGATCTCGGGGCCCGTCATCTGGTAATGGATCTCTGGGTTGGCCAGGTTGGCAAACTGGTTGGGCCGCCAGGAATCGGGAATCTCGCGGGAGAGACGATCGGCCACGCCGTTGTAGCTGTCCGGTGAATCGGCCGGGACTGAGGTCGGGGTGATCACGATCTCGGCACCGTACGCACTCAGGAGCCGGATCTTTTCACCGCTCATCTTGTCGGGCATCACGAAAATGCAGCGGTATCCCTTGACGGCGGCCGCCATGGCCAGCCCGACACCGGTGTTGCCCGCGGTCGCCTCGATGATCGTTCCCCCTGGCCGCAGCCAGTGTTGCCTTTCGGCCTCATCAATCATCGCAATGGCAACACGATCCTTGATGCTTCCACCGGGGTTTAATGATTCCACCTTCAGACAGATGGTGGGGCGAAGACCAAGATTGAGTCGACGCAACGGCACCAGAGGCGTGCGCCCAACGTGATCCAGGATACTTCCTTGCATGATTGTTTTCTCCATCTGTGGAATGCAGCCTGGGCAACCGAGTATGCCGGGCTCCTGTTTCGCTCGTCACCGGTTCGCGCCGAGACACGGAATTCTCGCTCCCTGTGCAGAGAAACTCCAGACGTCCTGTTTCCGGAATCCATCACGCGCGATCAGAACTGGGACAGTCCGTGCAGACGGTATGTCATAACTTGCCATGTAGTTTCGGGTAACGTCGAGTCATTGTCGACCATCCTCACGACGCCCACCATTTCGAAAGCAGGCAACGAGGGCCGCTCGTCGTGCCGGCTCTCTGAGGAACCAGGTATTGACCTAGTCACGCGTTTCCGGTTCGTCGCTAAGTTTATTGGTGCCATTTGCCATCGGCCCCTCGCTTGATAAGGCAGATTGACCTGCTCGGATTGATCCTTGCCAGGATCTCGAGAAGAGCCGTCCAGCAGCCTGGCATGCTGCAAAGTTGGATTGACGGGCATTCTCTTTACCTATCGGATTTGTTGCGCTGGTTCGGGCAGGGTCTCCTGACCGGCCCGTCCCCATTCGACTGACGGTCTCCCAGTCCCCGACCGTTGGCGCGTCACCTGGGTATCCATGGCCTGAAAGCTGGGGCCGGATCTGGTCTAGAAAAGTCCGAGAAACGCGGAGTGCCAGCAGCCAGAAACGATCCGAGCGCGGACGGAAGT
>JBAUOX010000244.1:0-4981 GCA_049579985.1 Isosphaeraceae bacterium
CTACAGAAGCCACCAGTCGCGGGCAAACGAGCGCCGACCGGGCAGCCTCCCGCATCCAGGCGGTTCCACGTGAAACGACATAGTCTTGTGGGAGGGAGGGCGGCAGAGGACACGACGGAATCCAGGAGCACGGGACTTGCCCGGCTCGGCTCTGATTTTGTTATGATTCATGAATCACGGCGGCAGCACCCAGCATTCCCGCGGTTGCGAGGCGATCAGGAGTAATCATGGCCGTCACCCTGTACACGGATCGGCGGATGATCGAACATCGCGTACCGGGACTGCACCCCGAGCGCCCCGAGCGGCTGACGGCGATCCTGCGGCGTCTGGAGCGATCCGGGTATTTCAACACATGTCCTTCAGGACGCGTGCGCGAGGCAACCGACGAGGAGCTCTTGAGGGTTCATGAATCCGGATACATCCGCGAGCTCGAACAGCTCGAGGCGCGGGGTGGCGGATCTGTCGATCCCGATACATGGGTCTTCCCACATTCGATGGTCGCGGCCCGGCTGGCGGCGGGCGCGGCAATCGAGGCAGTCTCGGACGTGATGAGCGGCCGCGATCGGCGGGCGCTGTGCCTGATCCGTCCTCCGGGACATCATGCCCTCCGGGGCGATGGTATGGGGTTTTGCATCCTCGCCAACGTTTCGCTGGCGGCCGCGGAGGCGCTCGCACGGTTCGGGCTCAACCGCGTTTTAATCGTCGATTTCGACGTGCACCACGGCAACGGCACCCAGAAGTTCTTCTACGACAGCGAGCGGGTCGGGTTCCTCTCGATCCATCGCTTCCCGTTCTATCCCGGAACCGGGGCGAAGAACGAAACCGGTACCGGAGCGGGACTTGGCCACACCCTCAACATCCCCCTGCCCCACGGCACGTCGCAATCCGAGTATCATTCGTCGTTCCGAACCGGCCTGCATTCCCTGGCCGACCGCATCAAGCCCGAACTCGTCCTGGTCAGCGCCGGATTCGATGCCCATGCCGAGGACCCTGTGGGAGACCTGGGACTGGAGGTCGAAGATTTCGAGACGATCACCAAGGAAATCGTCGCGGTGGCAGAGGCTCACGCGCAGGGCCGGATCCTCAGCGTGCTCGAGGGGGGATACAACCTGCCCATCCTCGCCGCCTGCGTGGCGACGCATCTGCACGCCCTGGGCGCCGAACCGGGTCCGGCTTGACGCGGTCGAAAACGACCTTGACCCACCCATGACCGAGCTCCGGGACGAACAAGAGCCGGCGGAAGAGATCCGAGGTGGAGTGGACGTCAGCCGCAACAATTAAGGCGGGACAGGAGGGCGAAAGGCGACCGATTGGCAAGTGACCCCGACGGGATTCGAACCCGTGTTGCATGCGTGAAAGGCATGTGTCCTGAGCCAGGCTAGACGACGGGGCCATGCGGTCCGATCGGGGAATAATGTAATCGCATCGGACTGGCGGGGTCAAGCGATCGGTCGGGCCTCCCGCCTCCCGAAGGAGTGGGCCGCCAGTTCGCTGGGCAAAACGCCAGGCTGTTGAAACCCGACGGGGAACGCGTTAAGGTATCGCGAAAACGCATTTCCTAAGGGAAGGTCGTCGACGGAGTGGTTCTCGATGCTCAAGATCCTCTTGCTGACCGGTGATGCTGGAGAGGCGCAGGAGATCTATTACGCCAAGTACCGCCTCGAAGAAGAGGGCTGGGAAGTTCAGATCGCGGCTCTCACGAAGAGGGCTTTCCTTTCGGTGGTACACGACTTCGAGCCGGGCTTCGACACTTACACCGAGAAACCCGGCTATCGCGTGGAAGCCGATCTCGGGCTGGACGAGGTGAAGCCCGATCAGTATCACGGTCTCGTCCTCCCAGGTGGAAGAGCACCGGAATACTTGAGAAACCGGCCGGCGGCGGTTTCCATCGTTCGCCACTTCCTGGAGACCGGAAAACCGATCGCCGCCAGTTGCCATGGGCCTTTACTGGTCCTGGCGACGGGATTGGCGAAGGGAAGAACCTTGACCTGCTACCCTGACCTGGAACTCGACGTTCGCGCTGGCGGCGGCGAGTTCGTGAATCGTGACGTGGTCGTGGACGGGACCCTCGTGACCGTGCGCGGCTGGCCAGACAATGGCCCTTGGATGCGGGAGTTTGTCCGATTGCTCAGAAGGACATACCCGCAGGCAATCGGGGCGAACCGTACCGTGGCGGACTGACGCGGCACACGAGTGCACAAGCTCGATCGAAAAATCGACCCGACAGGTGCATCACGACTCGCTTGTTCAACAGGCGAAGGGACCAGCGGCCTCAAACATCCTGCGCTGGAACCTTGGTTCCCGAATCGAGAGAGCGAGCTTGGTTCTGAATGGCTTCGTAGACCTCGCGGCGATGGACTGTGACATCCTTGGGGGCCTCGATGCCTAGACGAACCTTGTCACCCCGGATCTCGATCACGGTCACCGTGATGTTGTCGTTGATAATGATGCTTTCGTTCTTCTTGCGGGAGAGAACCAGCATCGCCGCTCCTCTCTGATGCTCATCGCGCGAGGCGCGTACCATCCGAGAATTGACGCTCAGAGTGTTCCCAGGTCATGGCTGAATGCACGCGGCCATTTGATAGGCCTGCGCACTTTGCCCTCGTTAAACTGTACAAGATGAAACAGGGCGGTCAAGGGGACCGGCGATTTTTCATCGTTTGCAGGTGCTCTCGACGTTGCGGAAAGGAGGCGAGCAAAGGCCCGTTCCGATGCTTTGTCGAGGATCCTGAGCGCCTAGCAAGGCGAGTGCTAGGGTTTCATCGATCGGCCAGAGTCGTGTACCGGCGATATAGGTAACCTAGCCCAAGGTCGTAGATCTCGGCCTCGACAACCTCATTGCTGGTCGGTTGGATGGTTTCTCTCAGCTCAAGGATCAGCAGGTCGATGAACTTGGCCCGTGCCCTTTGGAGATTCTTGCGGAAGGCCTCAGGTGTCATCGAGCTGCCGGTTGTTTGGCTAAGCCGCTCGGCGATCTCCTCGATTGAGGCTTTGGGGTGATCACGTCGCAGTTGCAGAACACTCGCATAGCGATTCTTGGGAGTCGCGGCCTGGTAGGTCTCGAGGCGGGACCAGACTCGGTTGAGCACGGCATCTCGCCAGACCCGGTCGAAGTCCTCGTCGGGTGTGGAGGAATCGAGGAGGTCGCCGGGAGGAAGCGGCTGTAACTTGCGGCCGCGAAAATGATCGATGATCAGACGATGCAGGACCGTGCGCAGGTAGTCGCGAAACCGCCCTTTGTCCTTGTCGGCGCCGGCCAGTTTGCCGGTGAGCAGCTTGGTCCAGAACTCTTGCAAGACCTCGTCGGCGAGGTGTCTGTCTCTCACCTTCAAGTGGATGTACCGGGTGACTGCGTCATGATACCGCCCCACAAGCTCATTCATGGCCTTCCGGCTATCTGGGCCGGGGGTGTGGGCGCTGCTGATCGTCGTCCAGTTGGTAGGTATCTGAGTTAACCGATCTTCTGTCATCTCACGGATCCATTGAAGGCTGCCGGGGCCTGTTTTGGGAGTTGAGTCGCAAGACTATGGCGAGCCGTGTGCAGACCAAGCCGGAGCAGGCGCGCGGGAACGGTTTCACGTGAAACCCCGAGCAGGCCGACGCACGGCCCCGCTGCTCTCGTTCCTCCCTCTCATGCCGCACTCCGCAGGCAAAACTCTTTCCCTCTATAACTTACTCCGCCAGGACGGCCGGTGAGAGCAAGAAAATATGGGCTCAGGGACACTCGAAGATCACGGGGCATGGCGACCGACCTTCAGGATCGCTGGAAACTACGCCCGGCAGGACTCGAACCTGCGACCGACGGTTTAGAAAACCGTTGCTCTATCCGCCTGAGCTACGGGCGCATCGCCCAGCGTGAACGCCACGTTGACTGACGGGCCGGACACCCAGGCCTGATGCGGCTCCGACTGCGCCCGGCAGGACTTGAACCTGCGACCTGCGGTTTAGGAAACCGCCGCTCTATCCGCCTGAGCTACGAGCGCCCACCGAAGGTTTTGTGATTTTCGTTGATGAGACGGTATGCTGTCAACCGAGAGGTGCGGCCTGATTGCCCTGGAGGAGACGAACGGCCGATTGCGAATCGGGGCTTTCCGGACCGGTCGTTGACCGGCTGGCCGCGGTCCGATCCGCCCACTCGGGTGATCTTCAGCCGCGGCCGTGCTCCGGGGGCGACCATGAGGCGAGTGGTTAGCAGTCTCCTGAGCAACTCCCCGGAAGGATCTTTCGCAGCTTGCAGATCGATTCGGCACTCCACCTCGTACGGCCGAGAGCCGCCGATACCGGGCGTTCTGACGCGTCGACCGGCCATCCTGGACAATGGCCTGGACCCCAGATGGATAATTGCATGCAAGAGGCCGAGCCGATCAGCTCCGAGCTCAGCGAGCTCCAATGCGGGAGTTATCGTGACTTGCGCCCCCCTTGCCCGGTGTGATCGTCTTGGAGGGCAAGAGCTTGATTCTTGACTCCCTGGACATGATTGTGAACCTCAGGGACCTGAACGCTGCACAGACCTCGCTCTTCTGCTGCACCGGCGCGAACCTGACGGTGCGGAACTGTACCATCACACTGATCAACCCGGCAAACCAGCCGTTCACGCTGGTCCGGGCTGAGGGCACGACCACGCTGGGCTCGCGGATCCGCTTCGAGAAGACGCTGATCCGAGGCGCTGTCACCTCGGGCTTCGACCTCGGCAAGGGATCGGTCGATGTGGCGGTCCGCGAGACGATCTTCCTGGGCAGCCGGGACCGATCGTCCGCGGACTCGACCCGGAACGAAGAGGCGACCAGCGATTCTCGGTTGTCGGCGGAGTTCTGGCCGGCCGCGGCCCAGGTTTTCAATTGCAGGAGGCGGCAAGTGGCGATGCACAGCGGAAGCCCACTCCGCTGGTCATACGGGCGTTCGATACCGTTTTTGGCCGGTTCCAGGGGGCCGGGATCGCCAGCATCCTCTTCTCGGAAAGTCCCGCTGCCAGCCCGCGTGA
>JBAUOX010000245.1:0-17752 GCA_049579985.1 Isosphaeraceae bacterium
CATCGTTCCTCTCGATGCCCCGTGACCGAGACAAACTTTCCCGCGCCCGTTGATCACTGGAATGAACCATGATTTATCTCGACAACGCCGCCACCAGCTTTCCCAAGCCGGAACCGGTCTATCAGGCAATGGATCGATTCGCACGAACGAGTCTGGCCAACCCCGGGCGTGCGGGGCATCGGATGGCTCTGGCGGCCGAAAAGATGCTCGATGACACGAGACATCGGCTCAATCAGCTCTTTGGTGGGAGAGCGCCCGAGCGCTGGATCCTCACTCATAACTGCACCGATGGGCTGAACCTGGCGATCAAGGGGCTGATTCAGCCCGGCGACCACGTCGTCACCACCGACCTGGAGCACAACTCGGTGAGTCGACCCCTGCGGGCGCTCGAGAAGACCGGGGTCATCTCGCTGACCCGGGTTGCTTCCACCCAGGGATACGTTGATGCCGAGGCGATCCGGGCAGCGCTCGGTCCGAAAACGACGCTTGTCGTGATGACCCACGCCTCCAACGTCCTGGGAACGGTGCAACCGATCGAGACGATCGCTCCCCTCGTCCGGGAGGCAGGCGCGTTCTTCCTGGTTGACGCGGCCCAGTCGGCGGGCGTGGTTCCCATCAACCTGGATGCGACGCCGATCGATCTGCTCGCCTTCCCCGGTCATAAGTCCCTCTATGGACCGACCGGCACGGGCGCCCTTTATGTCGGACCAAGAACTGACGGCAAGATCCGTCCCTGGCGGGAGGGGGGAACCGGCGGCGATTCGTCGAGCGCGACCCAGCCGTCCCTGTTGCCCTACTTGCTGGAGGGGGGAACGCCCAACGTACTGGGCGCTTCGGGTCTCGCCGCCGGGATCGACTGGGTCATGGAACGTGGCCCGGACAACTTGCGGAATCACGAGGTCAGGTTACTGCAGCAGGTCGTGGACTGGGCGGAGAGGACCGAAGCCTGGCGGATCGCCGGCCGCTGGGATCCGGCAACCCACGTCGGCGCGCTCTCGCTGGTCGTGCCCGAGGGACTCACGCCCCAGGACCTGGGCTCGATCCTCGATGTCAGCTTCGAGATCGCCGTCCGTCCGGGACTGCATTGCGCCCCGTATATTCACCGCGCACTGCACACGTTTCCTGACGGAACGCTCCGGCTCAGTCCCGGACCATTCACCACGCTCCAGCAGATCGACCGCTTTGTCGAGGCCCTGACCGAGATCGCAGCCGGCGTCCTGTAATTGGTACGAGATCCAGCGACCGCTCGACCCATCGGCCTCGCGGACTTACCATTGCTTGACTCGACTGAGCAATCGCACCTGAATGATCCACGAATCGAGAGCTAAGAGCATGAGTGATCAGAAAGGTTATCCGCCGGCGCCGCATCGTCGAGTACTACTGATCCAGTTCGCGGGTGATTATCGTGAAGGTTACACGCGGCTCGCATCCGGGGGAGCCGAAAATTACCATAGTCAGCGCTACTCCGTCGAGAAAACCGCGGAGATCGGCCGCAAATTTGGCGAGATCGGTGTTCTTTGCTGCTGCGGCAACGAGCCTTACGACGAGGTGATGAAGGTCGGTGTGGTCAACGAGTTAAAAGGAGTGGGCGACGCCATCGAAGCCGTTGCCGCTTTGTAACGGCGAGGGCGGGATGTCGAGCTTCAGCTAATCGGCAAGGGTGACGTTGATCTCTTTTCTCGTCGAGCTCGCGCTGCGGGCGTGGCGGACTGCGTGCATTTTGAAGGTCTACAGCCCAATAGCCGCGTCATCGAAGCGATGAGGTCGTCCGATCTGGTGGTTGTCCCAAGCCACCACCTCTACCCCGAAGGCCTGCCCTGCGTGTTCTACGAGGCATTCGCGACCCGGACCCCGATGATCTGCTCGAACCACCCGATGTTTCAGGGCATCATCAGCGAGGAGGCCGCAGTGCTCGTTCCCGAGAAACGACCGGATGCCTATGCCGATGCCATGGAAAAAGTCCTGGACGATCCCCTGCTGTATCGACGGATGTCGGTCGCCACCAAGGACGCCTGGCACCAGTTCCAGTGCCCGGTTCGCTGGGATGAGATGATCGACCACTGGTTGGGAGCGACCCCAGAGGACGATCGCTGGCTGGCGGAGTATTCTCTGGTGTCTGGAAGGTATCCCGGGTGAGGGAACCTCAGGACCTGACCGGCTCGGGCGAGTCGGGACGTTCCCGGTGCCGGTAGCCACCCAGGCGGTCGCGCCACTGGACCGCCCCCGAAATCGTGGTATCATCCCCGTGATGAGCTGCCGGACTCGTTCCCGTTCCCGCCGCGATCAAGATCAGTGCCCCGCATCCTGTCGTTTCGCCCGCGATTTCGCCTGTGAATCCGACACCGAGGTGTCCGGACACCGCGTCGCATGAGCAACCTGCACAATGAACAACCAGCCAATCCTTCCCGGGCCAAAGCAGGCCAGCCGGTGATCGTCTGCACGATGCTCGGCATCGCTCCCTCATGGAAATGGTTCGCCCCGATTTTCGACCAGATCCGCTGGGAGTTTTACGGTGGCAACCCGCGGAACTGGCTCGAGCGAAAGATCACGCGGCCCGCCTTGGGTTCATGGCGGTCGTGCTGGGAATCGGTCCAGTTCGCTCGGCGCCGGGATGCGGCTCTGGTGATCTCCCATGACGGGCGGGTCACGTCACGGGTCGCGGTTGTCGCGCGGATTCACAGATTGCGGGCCCCGCACGTGGCCTGGGGCTTCAATTTCACAACATTGCCGCAAGGGCCGCAACGCCGCCTGATGGCCTCGGCCTTCACGCGAGTCGACCGGTTTATCGTTTACTCGACACTGGAACGGTCGCTCTACGCGGAGTATTTTAGAATCGACCCGCGGCGGATCGACGTGGTGCTCTGGGGCGTCGGGTATCCCTTGGTCGATCCTCCGGACACACCCGTCGAGCCGCGCGACTACATTTGCACGTTGGGCGGGAACGCCCGCGATTATCGGACCTTGTTCGCCGCCATGGAGCGCCTGCCCGAGATCCCGCTGGTCGCGGTCCTCCGTCCCGAGAACGCCGCTGGCTTGAGGGTGCCGCCCAATGTCCGGCTTCACTACCTCATTCCAAGCGGCAAGGCCAATAACATCCTGGCATTCTCCCGGTTCATGGTGCTCCCCCTCGCCGGCGCGAACGTGCCGTGCGGCCATGTCACGATGGTGGCAGCGATGCACCTGAAGAAGGCGATGGTGATCACCAATTCGCTGGGGGTCTCCGACTACGTCCAGGACGGCGTCAACAGCCTGCTCGTTCCTGTGGGCGACGCTGACGCTCTGGCCCAGCGGATTCGCGATCTCTGGAACGATCCCCAGCGGGCCGACCAGCTCGGCGCCGCGGGGCTCGCGTTCGCGCGGGCGAACTGCTCCGAGCAGCAGATCATCGACCATTTGAGAAGAGTGTTGCAGGAATACGGCCTGCCTACCTGAGCGCGTGGGTCTGTGGACCGGCCGGTCCATGGCCGGACCTTTTTCGAGGAAGTGCTTCGAGAGAACCTCGACGTTGCAGAACGCTCGATCGTCGATACTTTGTACCCAGATGCCGATTGGCTCGGCGGCAACCTCACCCTCGGACGGAAAATGAACCATCCTGCTGCTTTTAATCCCTCGTGTGTTCCGTCTCCCGGCGGATTGATACACTATGCAATGATCTGGCGAACCGTCGTGCGCTCCATCGCGGCGACGATCACGATTCGGTGACCCCATGGCTTTCCGGCGACTCGCGCGATCCTGATCAACCTGCCGCACGCCAGTCCAGGTTCGCCGGTGATGACTCTGCGGCGGAGCATCGCCTGGTGGTGATTTCTCGCTCTGCAGGATTGGACTCTTATGGTCTTACCGTTCTGGCTCGAAGCGATCGTGGTCGGTATCAACCTGCTGCTTTTGCCGTATCTCGGTCTGATCCTGTTGACAGCCCTGGCCGCGCTTTACTCCCGCCGGGTCTCCTGCAAGCCGGACGCTCCGAGGACGCGATTCCTGGTCGTGATTCCGGCACATGACGAGGAATCGGGAATTGCCGCGACGGTTCGAAGCTGCCTCTCGCTCGAGTATCCCGAGGGCCTCTTCGAGGTGCTGGTGATCGCCGACAACTGCTCGGACGATACCGCCTCGATCGCTCGCCAGCAGGGGGCGACGGTCGTCGAACGGCAGGATCCGGACAAGAAGAGCAAGGGGCACGCGATCAAGTTCCTGATCGACCGCCTCCAGGAATCGGGGCAGTTCGCCCAGCTCGATGCGATCGTCGTGATCGACGCTGACACGACGGTCGGCACCGATCTACTCCTGGCTTTTGCCGGCTCGATCGAAGCCGGTCAGGACTGGATTCAATGCTTCTATTCCGTCGCCAACCCGGATACCTCATGGCGGACCCGGCTGATGGCCTATGCGTTCAGCCTGTTCAACGGCGTCACTCCCCTGGGTCAATCCGTCCTGGGATTGAGCGCGGGCTTCCGGGGAAACGGTATGTGCTTCTCCACGCGGAGCCTGAAGCTGGTCCCGTGGAGGAGCTTTGGGCTAGTTGAGGACATGGAGTACTCCTGGAACGTGCGGATCGCGGGAGGGAAAATCGCTTTCCTACCCGACGTTCGAGTTCTGGGGGTCATGCTGGGGCAGGGTGGCAAGGCGGCCGTCTCTCAACGGCGGCGCTGGGAGTTCGGCCGTCGCGAGCTCGGCCGGCGGGTTCTGGCGCCCCTGCTTCGATCCACGCATCTGAACCTGACCGAGAAATTCGCCTCCGTTCTCGAGTTGACCATGCCTCCTATGGTTCTGATCCTCGTGGATTACCTCTGCGTTGTCGCGGCCAACCTCCTGGTATTGCTCGGAACTCAACACTCGGCGGGGCTCACTGCGTTCCTGATCGGCTCCAGTTTCCTCATGAGCCTGGCCTTGATGGTTCACGCGATCTGCCCGTTCCTCGTCTTCCAGCTATCCTGGAACTATTTGTTGAGCTTGCTTTACCTCCCCGTTTACGCAGTCTGGAAGCTCCCGGCGATGTTCGGCGGACGGCCGATGCAGTGGGTTCGCACGGCCCGCGAGGAGCCCGTCAAGCCCTGAACCGGTTCTCGCGGCGTCGCTCCGACCTCGACAACCTGCGCGATTGGTCCAGATCCCGTCGCCGCCAGTTCCTGGCTGGGCCTCCCCAAAGGGAGATTTTCTTGCATGCCGGAACCTGGCCCTATGCTGCAACAGCACAAGAACTTGAGTGCGGCGATCGGGCGCGGGTGTCGAGCCGGCACGGGCCCAAACCCTTGCGAATCGACGAAAAAGTCGGTCTGATCTGCTAGATAGGTCCGAGGATGCGGAACAGCGAAGAGACGATCTCGATGTGCATGTTTCGGGCCTCGATCCGTGTCGATCGAAGGCCGATCGAAGGCGGTGCGACGCCGACAGGATCGCTCCGCCGGAGATGATCAAGCAAGCATTGACGGATCAGGCACAACTTTTCTCGTGTTTGCACCAAGTGAACCAGGAGTCCAGTCATGGCAGTTCGTGTTGGGATCAACGGCTTCGGTCGGATCGGTCGTCTCGTGTTTCGCGTGTTAGCTCAGCACCCCTCGGATTACGAGGTGGTGGCCATCAATGACCTTGCAGACCCCAAGAACCTTGCGATGCTGCTCAAGTACGACAGCGTCCATGGAAAATTTGAGGGCACAGTCCAGGCCGGCGAAAAGGCCTTGGTGGTCAACGGCAAGTCGATTCCCGTCCTCACCGAGAGAGACCCCGCCAATCTTCCCTGGAAGAGCCTGGGATGCCAGGTCGCGCTCGAGTCGACGGGCTTTTTCACCAACCGCGAGAAACTGCAGAAGCACCTCAACGCAGGCGCCGATCGGGTGATTCTGAGCGCTCCGGCCAAGGACAAGCTCGATGCGACCATCGTCATGGGCGTCAACGATCATGTGCTGAAGTCCAGCATGAAGATCGTGTCCAACGCGTCCTGCACCACCAACTGCCTGGCGCCGATGGCGAAGATCCTCCATGAAACGTTCGGCATCGAGAAGGGCCTGATGACCACGATCCATGCCTACACGAACGATCAGCGGGTTGCCGACCAGATCCACGAGGACATGTACCGGTCCCGCGCGGCGGCAATCAACATGATCCCCACCAAGACGGGTGCCGCCAAGGCGGTCGGCGAGGTCATCCCCGAGCTGAACGGCAAGTTGACCGGATTCGCGGTTCGGGTTCCTGTGCCCGACGGGTCGCTGACGGATCTCACCGTAGTCTTGAAGAAGAACGTGACCAAGGAAGAGGTCAACGGGGCCTTCAAGACGGCCTCCGAGGGCCCGCTCAAGGGCATCCTGGAATACAACACCGACCCGATCGTCTCCGGCGACGTCATCGGCAACCCGCATTCCTGCATCTTCGTGCCCGAGCAGACCCTGGTGATCGAGGGCAATCTCGTCAAGGTCATTGGTTGGTACGACAACGAGTGGGGCTACTCGGTGCGCACCGCCGACCTGATCGGCAAGCTGGGCGCTCTCTGAGCCGTCCTCTCCTCTCATCTCATCAAGTGGATACGCAATTCCGGCCCGGAGCGGCCAGACCCGCGGAGTCGGTCGGTCCGGGCTTATGCGCCATGATTCAGGGGTACATCGATGCCAAAACAAACGGTTCGCGACCTGGATGTTCGGGGTAAGAAAGTCCTCGTCCGCGTCGATTTCAATGTCCCGCAGACCGAGTCGGGCGACGTCGCCGACGATCGTCGCATCCGCGCGGCGCTGCCTACTCTCAATGATGTCCTGAGCCGGGGCGGCAGCCTGATCCTGGTCAGTCACCTGGGCCGTCCCTCCGGCGACCCGGCCGCCGACGCCCCGTTCCGCATGGACCCGGTGGCCGCCCGACTGGCAGAGTTGATTGGCCGTTCCGTCAAGAAGACCGACGACACCGTCGGACCGCAGGCGCAGGCAGCTTGCGCTGACCTTGCCCCCGGCGGAATCGTGGTTCTCGAGAACGTTCGGTTCAACAAGGGTGAGAAGAAGGGCGACCCCGCGTTCGCCAAACAGATGGCCGCCCTGGCGGACGCCTATGTCAATGACGCCTTCGGTACGTGCCACCGCGACGAGGCTTCCATGGTTGCGGTGCCCGAACAGTTTCCCGCCGACAGACGGGCCATCGGCTTTCTGGTCGAGAAGGAATTGCAGATCCTCGACACGCTCCTGAGCCATCCCAAGAGCCCCTATCTGGCCGTCATGGGCGGAGCCAAAGTTTCCGACAAGATCCTGGTCATCGAGAGCCTGCTCAAGAAAGTTGACAAGCTCTTGATCGGCGGCGCCATGACCTACACGTTTCTCAAGGCCCAGGGCCACTCGGTCGGCCAGAGCAAGGTTGAGGCCGACAAGCTTGACGTGGCCAGACATGTCTTGCAGCTCGCCGGAGCGAAACTCGTCTTGCCGGTCGATCATCTCGTCGCGTCCAAGCCCGAGGCGGGCGCGGAGACCAAGGTGGTCGAAGGCCCCACCATCCCCGATGGCTGGTTCGGCATGGATATCGGGCCGCAAACCATCGAGCTCTATTCCGGAATCATCAAGGATGCGGGAACCGTCGTCTGGAACGGGCCGATGGGCAAGTTCGAGGTCGCGGCGTTCGGGTCGGGAACCAGGGCGATCGCGCAGGCCCTGGCCGACTCTCATGGGGTGACCGCCGTTGGTGGGGGAGAGTCTGCCGAGGCCGTCGAGAAATTCGGCCTCGCCGACAAGGTCAGCCACGTCTCGACCGGCGGCGGGGCCTTCCTTGAATCGCTCGAAGGCAAGTCGTTCAACTCGCTCAAGGTCATCCCCGACCGCTGAGCCCGTCAACCAGACCGGGGCAGGCCGTCTCCGCGCGATTCGCGCAGTGGCGGCCTCGCTCGTGATTCCTGTTCAGCCGGAGCTCGCATCATGGTGGCTCACCGCGTCTCGGGCGGAGTGCCAACGACGATTTGCTTGATTTCGCTGTAAATTCCGACCGGAACGCCCACGAATGTCGCCGCGGCTGTCTTCACAATCTTGTTGTCGCCGGACGATTCCCAGTAGTCTCGAGGCTTCGACAGGAGGGGATGGCGGTCCACGTAAGTGACCGTCTTGGGAGCTGGTGCTTCAGCGACAGTCCCGTTGGGATCGGTTGTTCCGGAAAGTCCGGGCTCGGGGGCGGAGGCGGCCCGGCGCGAACCCGTCCCTTGACACCCCGCGATCGTGACGGAAACGACCAGGGCTCCAACGACCTTCACCCACCGATGTCCGCGCACCGTGAACCATCCTTTCCCACGGGAATCAGCCGTCCCTGCCCCTATCCCGCAACGAACCCTCGATGTTGCACTCCAGCATACCCGACAATCCGGCCGCCGGCGGTCATTTTCGCCGGGCGAGCAGTCCGAAGATGACGCATCAGAAGGGAGAACCGTCCAGAGCGATCATACTGGACTGTCCGATCCGGAAAGAGTTACCGAGAAGATGGGCCAGGCAGTGGGTTGCTTGAGAACCGGCCGCCCACCTAAACTCAGGCAAGAGGCGTGGCGTACGTGGTGGCAGACTGCCACCTGGATTCTCTGGAAAAATCGTTTCAATTGGATCGGATCCGGCATTGCGAGGTCCTGGCGGCAGCCGGACCTTCCGACCGCCATGTTGATCCAGAGACGATGAACCGATAGACTACCTGTCGAATAGTCAAAGCGGACTTCAACGAGGTGCATGAAATGCGTAAGGCTCTCTTCCTGATCGCGATCGGAGCGATTTACCGCCTGGTTCCCCACCCCTGGAACCTCGTCCCGATGGGCGCGCTGTCGCTGTATGCCGGAGCCAGCCTCCCCCGCCGCTGGGCCTGGGTTGTCCCCGTCGCGGCGATGGGGCTTTCCGACCTGGTGATCGACTACGCGATCGGCCGCCCCTTTCTCGACCCGTCGCGGTGGATCATCTACGCCAGCTTCGCACTGACGACTCTTATGGGCCCGCTAACAAGGCGTCCCAAGGTTGGCCCGTGGCTCTTGCCGGTGCTGTCGCTGTCAGCCTCGGCTCTCTTCTTCCTGACCAGCAACTTTGGAGCCTGGCTGGTCCCTGAGATGAACTATCCGCGCAACCTCGCCGGACTGCTCACCTGCTACGTCGCCGCGATTCCGTTCATCCACCAGACGATTCTGGCCGACCTGGCGGGCACCGCCGTCCTGTTTGGATTGGATGCGATCCTCGAGCGAGCCAATCGCCTACTGCCGGCTCGCAGGGCGTCGCTCCAGCCGGCCGAAAGCCCTCCGGCTGCCTGAGACCGATCAACGTGGCACAGTTTCTTGTGAGCGTCCGGTCGGCCGACGAAGCTCGATCGGCCCTCGCTGGTGGTGCGTCGATCATCGACGTCAAGGAACCTGACCACGGATCGCTCGGGCAGGCGCCGTGGTCAGTCTGGCGGGACGTTCAAACGGTGGCTTCGACGGCAGCGCCGATCAGCGCGGCCCTCGGAGAGCTCCCGGACTGGCTGGGCCCCCTTGTCCAATCCCTTCCTCCCTCGCAGGCGTGGGCCGGCATTTCGTTTTGCAAGCTGGGCCTTGCCGGAACCGGCGTTAACTGGCAAAAGGCCTGGCGAGCAGTGCGGTCTCGGCTTGACGTCAACAACGGCCCGGCGTGGATTGCCGTGATCTATGCCGACTGGCAAAGCGCTCTGGCGCCTGATCCGGAGTCCATTCTGGAACAGGCGACCGGAACTGATCGCATCGTCGGCGTACTGGTGGACACCTGGGACAAGACTTGGCCGATCGAGCTCGACGAGCGTTCGGTTTCGCGGTCCGCGCGGCTCCGACAAGCCGGAAAGCTGGTGGCGCTGGCCGGCGGGCTCGATTGCCGATCGATCGCGTCTCTCCGCTGGATTGCTCCGGACATCGTCGCCGTTCGGGGCGCGGCATGCGTCGATGGCAATCGCCGGTCGGCCATCGACCTTGGCCGGGTCGCCGAGCTGAGCCGATTGGTAAGAACCTTTCGTCCACGATCAGGAGCATAGTGCTCGTTCAGCCCTGGATTGGCGGGTGTTGACAAGCCTGAAGCGCGAGCGAAGGCCTTTTCAAATCCGGGAGTGACCATCGCTTGCGCTTCAGGCTTGTGAATCACTCACCCGCCACTCGGAGGCTGACGAGGCGCCACGTCGAATTTCACGCCCTGAGCGAGCGGAATCTCCGATCCGTAATTGATGGTGCATGTCTGCCTGCGCATGTAGATCTTCCAGGCATCCGAGCCCGCCTCGCGGCCTCCTCCGGTGGCCTTCTCGCCACCGAAGGCTCCGCCAATTTCCGCGCCCGAGGTGCCGATGTTCACGTTGGCAATCCCGCAGTCTGACCCCTCGGGCGAGAGGAACTGCTCGGCCTCCCGCAGGTCGCGGGTAAAGATGGCTGACGAGAGGCCTTGCTCCACGCTGTTCTGAATGGCGATCGCCTCGTCGAGCTTCACGTATTTCATCACGTACAGGATCGGCGCGAAAGTTTCCTGGGCCGCGATCGGCATTCCCGGACGGGCCGTCACGATTGCTGGCTCGACGAAATAGCCGGGACGATCGAGCCGGCGCCCGCCGAAGACGACCTCGCCTCCCTGGGCCCTTGCCGCCTCGAGCGCGGCCAGCATCTGATCGAGGGCGGCTTCATGGATCAGTGGACCCACGAGCACGCCGTTCTTCCAGGGATCGCCAATCGACAGGCTGCCGTAAGCCGCGATCAGCCTCTCGAGAAAGACATCGTGGAGCGATTCGTGCACGATCAATCGCCGGGCTGTCGTGCAGCGCTGGCCGGCCGTGCCCACGGCCGCGAAGACGGTGCCGCGCACAGCCATCTCGATGTCCGCGCTGGAAGTGATGATGATGGCGTTGTTACCACCCAGCTCCAGGAGTGTCCGTCCCAGCCGCTTGCCTACCACCTCGGCAACGCGGCGGCCCATCCGGCAGCTTCCGGTCGCCGAAATCAGAGGCAGCCGGTCGTCCCTGGCCATTCGCTCGCCCGTCTCCTCGGCGTCGCCCACGCACAGGTTGAACACGCCCGGGTAGCCTTCCTCCGCGGCCACCCGGCCGGCAATCCGCTGGATGGCGATGGCCGTCAAGGGGGCCAGAGGTGAGGGCTTCCAGATCATGGTGTCGCCGCAGACCGCCGCAATCATTGCGTTCCATGCCCAGACCGCGGCCGGAAAGTTGAAAGCCGTGATGATGCCGATCGGACCCAGGGGATGCCACTGCTCGATCATCCGGTGCCTGGGCCGCTCGCTGGCGATCGTCAAACCGTGAAGCTGGCGCGACAGGCCCACGGAGAAGTCGCACATGTCGATCATCTCCTGGACCTCTCCCTCACCCTCCGAGCGGATCTTGCCGGTCTCCAGCGTGATCAGCAAGCCCAGGTCGGCCTTGTGCTCGCGCAGGGCCAGCCCGATCCGACGAACCAGCTCACCCCGAACCGGCGGGGGAACCGTGCGCCAGGTCGCGAATGTCTCGATGGCCCGATCGACGACCCGATCGTAGGACTTTGCCGTCGCCATCACGACCCGGCCCAGCGGCTCACCGGTCGCCGGGTTGATCGAGGCCAGCTCTCCGCCGCCGGGATCCTCGATCCACGAGGCATCACACGCACCGCTGTTGACCTCGGCCAGGCCGAGGCGGCGAAAGAGATCTTCCGTCATGGCGACTCCCTTGCTACGTCAGGACCCGGCTGCACGATCCGGATCCGAGTCTATTCTATAGCCAGGCGAGCCGGGCCGGAAAACCCCGTGTTGATCGGCCAGCCAAGGTCACGGACAATGGGACTTCCGGTTCGGGATGGCATTCCCCTTCGAGGCATTGATGTCGCGGCTCTTCCGGCTGAAACGTGTCGTCCCCGTTCGCCAGGGAACCTTCTTCTTTGTTCAGAGGTCGCGCCGCCGCGAGCGCTGGTTCAAGTTGTCCATCGTCGCTACAACCCTCGTGGTGGTCGCCGCTCTGATCGCCGCGGCGCCCCGAGGGCGCTACCTGGTGGTGAGCCTGGCCGGCAGGTCGCGCCAGCTTGCCTGGCAGGCTGTCGGCGTTCCGCCCGACCGGTCCGAGCTCGACGCCGACTGGGCCAGGTATCGGCAGCAGGGAATCGTCGATACGCTCCGGGAGTTTCAGAACGTCTATGCCGGGATTGATCCTCCGCTGCGACGGTTGATGAAGTATGCCGGCAACGACCCGGAAACGGGGATTCTGCGGTGGGGCAATTACTCGCGGACCCTCCTTCTGCCCTCAACGGTATTCCTGTCCGATGACACCGGGCGATCCTATCGGCTGCGTCCCAGCACGCGTTCGGTCTGGCTGAGAAACCTGACGATCCAGCGCATTCCGCTGACGTTCTTCCTGGTTCCCGACGGTCCGGACCTGGGCGAGGCAATGCGGGGTACGACGGCCGTGCTGGTCGAGGGGTCCGTCCAGACGACCAACTCGTGGGGCCTGCGCGGGCCCGAGCCCGATCCCTCGGCCCCCCTCCGCGGCATCGTGCTGGGAGACTCGTTCATGCAAGGGCTCTTCATCGGCGACGAGCAGACGCCCGCGGAATGCCTGCGCCGATATCTTCAAACGCAACTGAAGACCAGGGTCTCGGTGCTCAACACCGGCCATCTCGGTTATTCACCCGAGCAGGAATACTACACGCTGCTCGAGTACGCCGAGCGGTTCCATCCGCAGTTCGTCGTGCTCAGTCTCTTCGCCAACGACTTCGGCGACGTCTTCGAGGTCGCCGCCGGCAAGGGCGACTGGCCGGAAGGCAAGTACTGGCTGGGTCAGATCGCTCAGTATTGCCGCGGCCGGGGCATTCCGGCCCTCACGATTCCGGCTCCGCTGGAGAGCCAGATCAACACCCGGCGGTTCGCCGGCAACTACCCCGGACAGGTTTCGAACATCCTGGAATCTTCCGGCATCGAATATCTCGACCCGATCGAGAGCTTCGTCAACGAGCACCTCGCGCGTGTGCTCGAGGGAACGCGCGCAGGGAACCGTCCCCCGACAAGCCCGCTGTTCAACGGCGTGATCGCCGATGGCCACTTCTCGGCAGTCGGCTCGGAATTGTGGGCCGCGGCGGTGGGCCGGCGCCTGGTGCTCCTGCTCGAGAAAGCTCGCCCGGACAAACCCTCGTGACCTGGGATGCCGCATGGCCCGGAAATCCATCCACCGGCGAACCGCGTCGCGCGGCAACGACTTTCTCAGGCTGCCGAGCTGGCTGTCTGGCGAGACCCGCCAGGCCAGGCCAGCCCAACGTTGCTTCGGCTTCCTGGAGCGATCCCAGCGGCTGGCAAGACGGTTCAAGGCCGCGATCCTGCTAGGTACATCGCTCGTGGTCGTCGTAACCCTGGCTTCGTCGTCGTCGGGACGATTCCTGGCTGGCTGGCTGGCAACACGCGCGCGCTGGACCGTACTTCAGGGAATCGGCATCCCCCCCGGTCGCGATGAGATCGACGCCGACTGGCGGCGCAGGCGGCTCCACGACATCGAACAAACCCGAGGGAAGCTGCGATCGACCTACGCCGAGTACAATCCGGCCATGCGCAGGCTGCTGGACTACGCCGGTCTCGACCCCGACCATGCGCTCTTGCGCTGGGGTAACTTCGATCGTACGTTGTACCTGCCCTCCACCGTCTTTGTGCCCGACGACACGGGACGATCCTATCGCTTCCGGCCAAGTGTGCGGTCCATCTGGGTTCGCAACCTCAAGCTCAAGGGAGGCATCCTGGCTTACTTTCCCGTGCCCGTCGGGCCCGAGCTTGATCGGCTCGTCGAGGGCACGGGAGCCCAGTTGGTCTCAACCTCGGTGCAGACGACCAATTCCTGGGGCCTGCGCGGTCCAGAGCCTGACACCGACGCGACCTTGCGGGGCATCGTCCTGGGTGATTCCTACATGCAGGGACTGTTCGTGGGTGACGACCAGACGCCCAGCGAATGCCTGAAGCGTCATCTCTCCCGGAACCTGAAAGCCCGCGTCGAGGTCCTCAATACCGGCCACCTCGGCTACTCGCCCGAGCAGGAATACCACACGCTCCGAGAATACGCGGACCGGTTCCGTCCCCGGTTCGTCGTGCTCAGTCTCTTCGCCAATGACTTTGGCGATCTCTTCGAGGTGCTCGAAGGAAAGGGCGACTGGGAAGAGGGCAAGTACTGGCTGGGACAGATTACCCAGTTCTGTCGGACGACGGGGCTCATCTGCCTGACGGTTCCCGCTCCCTGGGTCAACCAGCTCGAGGGACAGCGCAAGGCTGGATTCTATCCTGGCATGGTCTCGAACATCCTGGAATCCACGGGCCAGTCCTACCTGGATCCGTTCGACGACTTCGCCACCGAGCTGCTGCGGCTTTCCACAGAGCGCCAGCGCGAAGGGAAGCCGACCTCGCCCAACCCACTCTTCAACGGTTCACTCGGCGACGGCCACTTCTCGCCTCTGGGCTGCGATGTCTGGGCGCGGGCCGTCGCCAAACGGCTCGGCCTGCTGCTCGGCGACGAGAGGATCGAGCAGGAAATGGCGCACTGAACCGTCAGCTCTCCCTCGCGTTCGAGAAGGACCCTCCCCGTCCGAGTGGCTATTCGCATCCACGGTTCTCTTTCTACGCGATCCGTCGCTGGCAGTGGCGGCGACTGCATCCCTCGAGCGTCGCTCTTGAGACCCAGCGCCCGGCGGAGCTGGTTCAGGGCTCCGTCGGGCACCCTGGGGGCCAGCCCGATCAAAAAGCCATGGGCCCATTACAGACGCCGGCACCCTGACCTGTCACGAGCGAGAAATAGGGGAACGTCGCGGTGCTCGTGCTGTTCAAGGCGGCCAGAACAGCCGACCAATCGGTGTTGATTCTCGTGATGTCCGCAGAGGTAATGTTGGAGGAGGTCACTGCGGCAGCCAGGGTGTTGTAGGCCGCGGTCAGATCCGGCGTTTTCGTTGACGTGGAAGTGGGGTAGAGGGCCTCGAACTGGGCGAGCGTGGGCAACGGCGTCGGCGTCGGCGTCGTCGTGGACGCGTACGCCGTCACAAGGCTGTTTTCGAACAATTGTAACGCTGAGTAGCTGCTTGGTTTCAGACCATCGCTGGCAAGGGTCTGGAACGCGATTTTGATGGCAGTCAGTTCACCGACCGTCGTGCCGGACGCCAGCTCGATCGTCTGGACATCGCTTTTGAGAGTCTTGAGGGCCGTCTGGAGTGCGGAGTTGGTTGAATGGCTACCGCCTTTCCCATGCGTCGACCCTACCGGGCTAGGCGGCGCCGGGTTGCCCAGGCTTCCGCCGGGCCCCGGGATGGGCAAGGTGCTCGTCGCCCTCGAGTGAGGAGCGACCTGGTGGTGGACGTACACTGCGGCAGCCAGGTCTTGTACTGCGCCACCGAAATGCGATGGAGTCACGCGTTCTTCGAGCGGATCACACGACAGCTCCACGCGCCGGGAGCCCCGAGATTTCGGAGCACGAAGCCTGCGATGGCTGGCGATCAGATCCTCTGCCACGATCCGCCAATGTTTCATCTCATGGTCTCCAGGAATCCAGGTGAAAGAAATCGCGATGTCGTGTGGCTGAAGCTGCGGCAGGGGAACT
This sequence comes from Isosphaeraceae bacterium, assembly GCA_049579985.1. Taxonomy (GTDB): domain Bacteria; phylum Planctomycetota; class Planctomycetia; order Isosphaerales; family Isosphaeraceae; genus Aquisphaera. Next base: position 15,505 of record JBAUOX010000245.1, read on the forward strand.
GTGGGGGTGTCGCTCGGGAAGAATCTCTCCGAACTCGGAGCGAGGTCCGGTCGATGGACCTTGATTGCCAAGGAAGCGAGACACCGCCTCACTTGCCGCATCACGGGCGGCCGTCCTTTTACCCCTTTGTCCTCACGGGCAGCAAGAATATAAACGCGAACTCCAGCGATCAAGCGCGCGCTCATTTCCCGGTGAGACGGCTTATTGAGTTGCGGCGGGAGTGATGGAACAGGTCGACTTCCGCCCCTGATGCCCTTCTGAGTAAGATGAAGAAGCTCGGGAAGTTCGCCGTCATACGAGGTCGAGCTGATGAATTGCCCTTTTCCAGGAACGGATCCCTTCCTCGAACATCCCGTCCTCTGGGAGAGCGTTCACGCGCGGCTGATCGTGACGATCGCCGATCAGCTTCAGCCCAAACTCGACCCTCGCTATATCACATCGATTGAAGAACGGGTCTTCATCGAAGGACCGCAACGGCGAATCCCCGACGTCTGGATCCAGCGAGTCCGCGGAGCGGAGCACAGCGTCCTGACCGATAAGTCGGAGTCAGGTTCGGCCGTGATCGTCGAGGTCGAAGACCTGGAGGTTCACGAAACGCGAATCGAGATCCTTGACTCGTACAATGAAATGAAACTCGTTGCTCTGATCGAGGTCGTGAGCCCGACCAACAAAGCCGCCGGACCAGGCTGCGTCTCCTATCAAGCCAAGCAAGAGGAGACTCTGGCGAGCGAGTGTCACCTCATTGAAATCGACTTGCTCCGCCGGGGCCGGCATGTTCTTGCAATCCCCGAGTGGCGCGTCGAGGAGCTGAAACCTTTCGACTCTTTGTGCTGTGTCAGTCGCTGGCCGCGCCGCAATCGTTATGAACTTTACCCCTGCAAACTGCATGAACGACTTCCGCGTTTGAACATACCACTTGATGACGGCGATCCCGATGTCGTGCTCGATTTGCAGGCCGCCTTCGAGCAAGTTTACATCAGCGGGCGTTACGCGCGCCGGATCCGTTACGACCGGCCATGCGATCCCCCGATGTCTCCCGAACAGCAATCCTGGGCCGAAGAGCGGATCAGGGCGTTTCGATTGGCCCGCCCGGACATCTTCCCGACCTGAGGTCCTGGCTCACTTGCGAGCAGAGGATTGTAGAATCCGTGCTTCAAGATAAGCCGGAGGGGCCCCACCATGGCAGCACCTGACTCGCTCAGCCCAGGGAAACCAGGTCATTCCCCGATGACCTTGACCAGCACCCGCTTCGGGCGACGCCCATCAAACTCGCCGTAGAAGACCTGTTCCCAGGGTCCGAAGTCCAATTTCCCGTTGGTGACGGCGATCACGACCTCACGGCCCATGACCTGGCGCTTCATGTGGGCGTCGGCATTGTCTTCGCCGGTTCTGTTGTGATGGTAGCGGGTCGGGGAGGCATCGAAGGGGGCTAGTTGCTCGAGCCACTTGGCGTAATCGTGGTGCAGCCCCGGTTCGTCATCATTGATGAAGACCGATGCCGTGATGTGCATAGCATTTACTAGTGTCAAACCCTCCTGTATCCCCGATTGGCGGACGATCGCCTCGATCCTCGGGGTGATGTTGAGGAAGCCCATTCTTTGTGGGTGGTTGATAGTGAGATACTCGGTGTGGGACTTCATCTCATCGAACCCATCCAGAGGATGAACAGGGCACGGCGAAGCACCGTTGACCGGCATCTTCTCTTGAGCCGCCCAGGAACCACTTTACCACACACCCATTGGCTGGGGTGATGAAAAGTTGGGGTTTCCCTTGGTTTCCATTCGTCCTGGAATTGTTTCGCCAATCGGCGGCGAAATCCCCGTCCCCCCTTACGAAGGAAGGATATGGGGGGTCCCGATGGCCCGGCAGCATGGCACGCGTCAGCCAGCCCCAGGTCGCCGCGATGGCCACGATCACCGGCGTGGAGCGTGGAGCGATAAGGCGTCCCGGCACGGGTTACCGCGATGGCTTGGATTACAGCTCGTCTCTCAAGCCGCGCAGGGGCGGCAGATCGTAGGCTGGATGCGTCAGCCCCAGGTCGTCGCGATGGGACAATCCGATCCCCCGCCTCGTACCCCACACGGGGAATGGAGCGTCGGTCGTCAGAGGTTTGGTGTCAGCCTAGGCTGATGCGAAGTTGGCCTTGACAGCCAAATTGGCAGACAACGGTTCATCTCGCTTTTGTTTTTGTTACGGGCGCGCCGCGTGACTGGAGGAAAGAGGACTTCCACTATCAGAATATCGCCCT
>JBAUOX010000246.1:0-3908 GCA_049579985.1 Isosphaeraceae bacterium
TGCGATAGTATTCGATCGCCTCGGCCGGCCAGCCCGTAGTCTCCAGCATGACTCCCAGGTGGTAGTTGTAGATCGCGCTTTTGGGTTCCAGCTTGACCGCTTGCCGGAACGATTCGGTTGCTTTATCGTACAGCCTCAGGGACCACTGGACCTTGCCCAGCTCGTTGAAGGTGTCGCTCCTCTCGGGATCGTTCCGGGTCGCGCGTTCAAAGACCTCGACCGCCTCAGGGAGCTTCTTGGCCCTGACCAGGGCGTCGCCCAGCTTGTACCCGTACAGGGCATTGTCGGGGGCTAGGTCGCACGCGTGCTCGAGCGCCTTGATGGCGTCTTCACGATTTTTCTGCGACAACAGCACATCGCCAAGCCCCGAGTATGCCGCTGCGGCTTCTTGCCACTTCTTGTCCGCCGGTTTGATCGCGTTATAGTATTCGAGGCAACATTTGTAGTCCTCGATCCCCTCGTCATACTTTTTCAGCAGGAAATGGGCCAAGCCGAGTTCGAGGCTGGCGTCCGCGGCTCGTTCCTTGTCGCCCGCCTGTTCCGACGCTCCTTTGATCCGCTTCAATTCCTTCTCGGCCTCATCTAGGTCTTTGTTCGAGTCGTCATCGCGGGCGGAAGAGAGTCTCTTCAGAGAAACTAGTTCGAGTCGAGCCTTAGCGATCAACATCGCAAGGTCGTCGGCCTCCGTAGGTTCGCCCTGGTCTGAGCGCGCCGCAGGCGCGGAGTGCAGCTTTATCATCGCGTTGAAATCGTCGAGGGCCTGCTGTTCCTGATGGACCATCTCGTGGGCGCGAGCCCTCATGAACAATGCCCGAGCCTGCTGGAAGGGGAGCCCCAGAGTTTCTCCCTTCTCCCCGTCTTTGATTTTCTTCTCGGGCGTATCGATCAGTTTGTTGAGGCCCTTGATCGCCGAATCGTACTTCCCGTCCCTCATGTCAAGATCGGCCAGATCGAGCAAGAGGCGCTGGGTCTCCGGGTTGATCTCGAGGGAGGGGTGCACCTTCAGGTCGAGCATGCGATCTCGGTCGTAGAGGTACTCCAAGCCGTTCAGGGACAGCTTGGTGTCGTCTGAGTTGGTCAAGCACGGCACGAGGATCAGCACCGCCGCCACCACGACCCGCAACAGCGACCGCCGATAGGTCGCAAACAGGAAAATGGCCGGCAGGGTCGGCAGCAGGCAAAGGCACGTCGCCGCGGTGATGTACTCTCGCTTGCCGCTGAGTGCGACGGCCAAGGCCGCGACCATGACCACGACGATGACCAACCAGGCGTGCCACCACCTCCAACGCGCCGGGATCTTGGCCCGCGCCAACAGACCCAGCACGAGCATCACGACCGCGAACGTCACCCAGGCGCCCAGCGGCAGGCCCCACTCGCCCCAGCGATGGCCGTCACCTTCCGAGGCCGAGAGTAGGCTCGAATGGAGGAGCACCACGAGCACCAGGGCAAGGCCCAGCGGGAAGAACAGCGTGGCCAACAGGACCATCAGCCGGGCCGCCAGACTTTGCCCGCGGGGTCGCCAGATCGAGCCCAGGAGGGCGAGGCCTGCCCCCGCCAGCCACCGACCGAACCGGCCGGGCTGCGACCTGCGTTCCAGCCATTCCAGCCAGCGCGCACCTTGGTCCTCAACCTCGAAGTCGCACAGGTGGCCAAGGAACAGCAGGAACAGAGTCAGAGCCGTGATGCTCACCCCCGCGATAAACTGGTTCCACCACGACACGCCCCAGAAGAGATCGGACAAACCATAGTCGCTGCCAATCGCGCCGAAGAGGATCGCGAGGACCAGGCCCAAGAGCAGCCCAAGGTCGAGGTGACGCGAAAGCCACCCCAACCCGTAGGGTAGCGCCCGGATGACGGCCAATCCCAGGAGCAGGCAGGCGACGAGCCATAACGGCGGGTCCACGGCAAACCCCCACAACATCAGCATCGCAATCCCCATCCCCCGGACTCGTGGTCGCGGATTGTCGATCGGACCCTTGTTTAAATAGAAAAAATTCTTATACCAGAACTGCGAACTACTGACCAACAAGAAAATTTGCCAAGTTTCTCACTATCGCGCCTACGCTGGCGGTTGCCCCCTGCTGCGCGGGCCTGGAGACAAAGCTCAGTGCCTGCCCCGGCTGTAGCCCCGCCCGCGACAGAGGCCTGGCAGGTTGAGCGGTGGAAAAGCTGGGGGTGCCCTATCGAGTTCCCTTTATATAAAGGGGTTCCCTTGCCATGAGTGTGCCGCAAGTGACCTTGAACCGGCTCGAATACTCAGTGAGTGGAAAGGGACTGATGGCGACCCCAGTAACGCTGGCGATTTGCCTGGGATTGTGGCTGGCGACGGTTCCGGCGTGCGGCCAGGACGTCACTCCCCGTGGTGCAGGGCAGGAAGGGAATGAGCAGTCAGGGCCAATGCGGTTCCCCCGCGTTAGGTTCCGCATCGATTGCCCCGGTTTCCAACTCCTCCTCGAGATGATGCGCCTCGGCGGTCAGGCTGCGGACCTCGCGAAGATTCGCCAGGTAAACGCAGGCACTGATCAGCCCGCAGGCGTACATCAAGACACGGAAGCCCAGCATCGCCAGCGCGCCCCCAGGGTGCCCGACGAGTTTGCCGACCTGGTCGCCGACCCCCTCGCTCAGCCCGAGCGCTCCGAAAGGAAGCGGCACGACCATTGTGAAGAGCGTCAAGGGCGCCATCAAGAAATGCTGGGCCAGCGTGGTCGTCATCGTGGTCGGGAAGAGCATCTTGCTCATCAAGTAGAACGCGATGACGTTGAGCGTATGCCCCAGGACCGAGAGGACCAGACCGAGGAAGACGACGTCGAGCCGCCGCCGGTAAGTCGTGGACATCTCTTTCAGCTCGGTCATGATGCCCGCCAGCCGGCCATGGCCAGAGCCGCCCAGCCCGGGGAAAAGGCGGGTGAGGGCCTGGGTGAAGATCAACACCAGCACCAAGAACGCGAGCCCCGTCGCAATCCAGGCGGCCACGATCAGCTTGCGGACCTCGGATGAATCCACGCCGCTCCAGGCCACCGCTCCCGCCAGCGCCGCCAGCACGAACAGTCCGAGCAGACCGAGGATCCTGTCGATCACCATCGAGGCGATGGCCTGTGTCTTCTTGATATGCATCCGCACCAGGTACGCCGCCTTGATGAAGTCGCCGCCCACCGCACCGGGAATCACCAGGTTGAACACATAGCCGATGAAGCCCAGGAGCATCGTCGAGCGCAGCGTGAACCGCGGCTCGATCACCCGGACCAGAAGATACCAGCGCACATACGTGATGAGCAGGCCGCACTGGAAGATCAACACACCGAGTACAAGCAGGCGGAGGTCGAGCGGGTGAGCGAAGACCGCGTGAATCTTGTCGCGGTTCTGCCAGAGCACCAGCCCCAAAAGCGCGAACGCCAGCGCGACCAGCACTAGATTGACGGCCGAGCCGAGCCCGGGCCGCTTCGCTCTTGCCCCACCGGAATGGTCTTCAGTCATCGCAGTTTCTCGAGTTCGGGTTGCTCATTCAGGTGGGCTCAAAGTACGCCCTTGGTGGAGGGAATCTCGGACGATCGGGGGTCGGGTTCCGCAGCCTCGCGAATGGCGTGCGCCAGGCCCTTGAAGATCGCCTCGCTGATGTGGTGGGTGTTGCGGCCGTAGTGCAGGATCACGTGGAGATTCATGCGACCCTGGGTGCAGACGGCGTGCCAGAAATCGGCGATCAGCTCGCTGTCGAACGCGCCGACCTTGGGTGCCGGCATGGGAGCGTTCCAGACGAAGAATGGCCTGCCCCCAAGGTCCACGGCACAGGTCGCCAGTGCCTCGTCCATCGGCAGCACCGCCTGACCGTACCGCCTGATCCCGGCGCGGTTGCCCAGGGCACGGTCGATCGCCTGGCCAAGACAGATGCCCACATCCTCGGTCGTGTGGTG
>JBAUOX010000247.1:0-3230 GCA_049579985.1 Isosphaeraceae bacterium
CATTGTGGAGGGAGAACCAGCAACCCGTCCTCACGGTGACCGCGAGGCTCGACAAGCGCGATGTGGGCTCTGTGAACCGAGAGCTCCGGACCGAGCTTTCGGCGCTTGAGTTCCCGCGGGGCTACCGCTGGGAGCTCGCGGGGAATTACCGGGCGCAGCAGGAGTCGTTTGCAAGCCTGCTGACGGTGCTCATTGTCTCGGCGGCGCTCGTCTTCCTCCTGCTGGGATTCCAGTTCCACAGCCTGTCGCTGCCGCTGCTGATCTTCCTGGCGCAGCCGATGTCGCTGGCCAGTGCGCTCTTCGCCCTCTGGGTGACGGGCACTCCACTGAACGTCTCGTCGTTCATGGGGGCCATCCTGCTCATCGGCCTGGACGTGAAGAACGGCATCATCTTGATCGAGTACATCGGCCAGTTGCGTGAACAGGGAATGCCGCTCCATGAGGCCCTGCTCCAGGCCGGGCGGACGCGGTTCCGACCGATCCTGATGACGAGCCTCTGCACCATCCTGGGACTGGTGCCGCTGGCGATGGGGTTCGGGCCCGGCGCGCAGATGCAGCAGCCCTTGGCGATTGCCGTCATCGGCGGCCTGATCACCAACATGCTGCTCACTCGACTGCTCATCCCGGTCGGCTACCTGGTCTTCAAGGGCCGCGCGGCGTCAACCGCATAGCGCTCCCGCTAGAATCCCTCTCTGACCAAGCCAGGGCAAAGCAACCGGTGATTCGAGACGCATGGCCCCCAGGAGATGTCTGCACGCCAAGCGGCCGACCCGGAACTGCGGTGACCATCTGAGCCTGGTCCGGTAGAATGGGAATCAGCAATCGGAGTCTGCTATCAATGCCAAGGTTGAATAGGATGTGTTCTGGCGGATCGCGCAGGTTGTCTCTAAAACAGAAAACCTCGTCGCTGATCGGGAGACTCCCATGAGCGCTGTCACGAAACAGAAGTTCACCGTTTCTGAGTACCTCGTCTCTGAACGACACGCGGAACGCAAGAGCGAGTTCTTCAACGGCGAAATTTTCGCGATGGCCGGGGGCAGTCGCGAACACAACCGAGTCAAGGAGAACTTGGTAGGCGAGTTGTTCGCGAGGCTCAAGGGGGGAGTGTGCCAAACCTTCTCCAGCGACCAGCGAGTCTTGGTCGAAGCGACCGGTTTGTATACTTACCCGGACGTCATCATCCTGTGCGGCCCGGGTGCATACGACCCGGCCGACCGAGATACCCTGACGAACCCCACGGCCCTCATTGAAGTCCTCTCTCCGTCCACGGAACGGTACGACCGCGGGGCAAAGTTTCGAAGCTACCAGCTCGTACCCAGCATGATCGAGTACGTCCTGGTGGCCCAGGACGAGCCGGTATGCGAGCGTTACGTCCGCCAAGCGGATGGCTCCTGGGCGCTTGTTTCCTTCGTTGGTTTAACCGACACGCTGGCGTTTACTTCCATCAAAGCCCGCATCCCCCTCGCCGACATCTACGCCGGTGTCGTCTTCCCCGAACGCGAGCGGCCCTGATTCGGCCCCGCTCGATTCAGGCGATGCGGGCCTGCTCCAGACGGGCCACGAACTCGGCGTGCTCGGGAGTGTTCAAGCCTTGTTCGAGGATCGCCTTGACAGTTGTCTTCTCGCCGCTCACCAAAGCGTTGGGATCGAGCCAGAGGCCGGGAAAGATCGTGCTGCGCAGGATGCCGTCGGCCGCGGGCCGCAACGGCTCGAATTGCCCTTCGCGATTCACGAGCCAGTCAACCTGCCTGTCAAGTACACGCCATACGATGTATTCACGGACACCGTTGCGGCGGTAGGCATTGAGCTTTTTCCCCAGATCGTAACTGGCGCTGCTGGAGGCGACTTCGGCAACCAGTTCGGGGGCTCCTTCGATGTAGTCATCCTCGCTGATGCGAGCCTGGCCACCTCGCTCAGGCCGGATGATCAGGAAAGCGTCGGGCTGAGGCTCGTTGTCCAGATCGAGGCGAATGCTAGCATTATCGCCAGCCTCGACACCGGGGGTGTCCGTTTCATAATTCCCCAGCCAGGTGACCAGTCTGTTATGAGGGTGGCCGTGCTGCTCGTATCGCACCGGCGAAGGCATGTAAACCTCTCCTTCAATCAGCTCGGCCTTCTTGAGCTCGGGCATCGCATCGTACCGTCGCTCGAACTCGGCACGGGTCAAGCGATCGCCGTTCTCCAGCGGCCGGAACGTACCGTTGTCTCCGATCATTTTCGGCTCGGCTGGCTTCGCGGACGGTGTTACGACGGCCATGGAATCGGCCTCCGGGACGCTGGTTGCCTCGAAGGAATCGCACCACCTACCATACGCGATTTCGCACCAGCCCGACAACGCCGGCTGAGCCTTCAAAATCGAAAGGGGCCTTCCACGTTTCCCGGCTGCCAGAAAATGGGAGGCCCCTCCCGCTCTCCCCAGGTGTCCGCCGTGAGTAGCAAAGTTCCCCTTGATCCCCCTTCTACTTCACCTTGACACCGCTTCCCGTCCTGGTGGCCCACAACATCGGGATGTCGACGAGGTCGTCAAGATAGCGACGGGCCATCGGTGGCACCTTCCTCCTTCCCTGCTCCCAGGAACTGACCGTCTTCGTGTTGACGCCCAGGAACCTTGCGAGGAGCGCCTGGCTTGCCTTGAGCTTCATGCGGACAGCCCGGACCTCCTTCGGGCCATACTCCCGGGGTTTCAATTCGAGCTTGCGAGTCCGGACCGTGCAGAGGCCCTCAAGGGACTCGCCGGCTTCGGCGGCTTGCAGGAGCTCGTCGATCCCGGCACAAGCCTCGGCGATGAGCGGAGACACACTTTCTTCATCCCGGACTTTCTTGGCCCTGTTCCGGATTCTCAGTGTTCTTGGATTTGACGAAGTCATTCCTCATGCCTCACTTTCGCCCACGCTTTCAAACCGCCGGCGCGTGAGGCTAATCATATCATCTTCCGTCAAACCATGTTTGGTCCAGAGCCGCTGAAAAGGCTCGATGCACACGAAGTTGAGCAGCCTGGTCTGAGCCTCGCTCGACGATATTCGCAGCCCTCTGGACCTCATGGCCCTCGGTGCAAGTGTATAACTCCGTCACACAGAATCAAGCAGGTCGTCTCCAGTCCTCGATGCAGATAACATCCTTTTCCAGGCCCAAGAAAACGCAAACCAGGAGACTCCTCGCTGAACTCCACCGAGATTCGTTGTATCCCATGATGGGGAAAGACGTTTGGGTGGCTGGGGCTGACCGTAGGG
>JBAUOX010000248.1:0-6425 GCA_049579985.1 Isosphaeraceae bacterium
GTCGTGGACGCTGAGGACCGCGCGCACCATCTGGCGAGCGCTAGGAAAACTGGCCAGAAACAGGAAAAAGGACTGTCATCGTTCCGGGGACACCATACCGAACTCCGAAAATTTAACTATGGTGACCACGGAACTGCCAGAAACGTTCGATATTCGTGATGTCCCTTTTTCCCTTCCCGAATAGAAGGTCAGGAAGGCGTAGCCCCGACGTTCTCAACCTTCTTGATTTCAGACAGCACCCAGTCGAACGCTTCCAGGAACTTCGCCAGAGCGGCGGGTTCCTTTAACAAGCTGAGACCGAATGTCGGTCGTTTCTTCAGAGCTTCTTCAGGTATCGAGAGTCCGATGGCTGAAAGCCGCTGGGCAATTTTTTTCCGTTCCCCTTCTCCAGCGAACGGTGGAGTCTTCATGTGTTGAAACTGAAGCTCGACACTCCCGTAGGTCCATACGGAGAACAGGAAGTTCTTTCCAAATTTGTTGTCGTACATCGGCAAGAACGACCCGTCTTTCTTGCCTTGTCCCCACCAAACACGGAGACCGTGTTTATTCGCCCATTCGAGAAGTCGCCGGGCGACTCCCGCCTCTTGTTCACCCCGCCTTTGGCTCAGATCCAGAAAGAACGACGCCTCGTCCCACTGCCGTGATTCGATCGAAACCACGACCTTCTTCAACTGTCCCAGCACATGTGGTACGAGCGTCTTGAGGTTCTCACCCACGAACTGCTTAATCTCGATAGCGAGTACCTCGGCCGGGTCCATCTGGCTGTTGAGAAACTCGACGACCCGCCGCAACTCAGGCGGAATCTCGTCGGCGATGAACAACAAGCGGACCCGCCCGGCCTGGAGGTTCGTTTTCACTTGCTGTCAGAAGATCGAGGCGTCCTGACCTTCGCCGAGGAGCCCGGCGAGTTCCACGTCGGGATTGTCGCCGTCCTCCTTGCACCGGCTCTCGAACTTGGCTTTGATCTCCTCCACGGGCCAGTAGGCAACGGCATTGGCGGCGTAGTCGAGCATCTGACCGATGACCTCCCGCCTGATGCGGGTGTCGCTACTCCGTTTGACTTCGACGAGCGTCGGGATGGCGTCTTGGTCAAGGAAGAGGTGATCGAGCGACCATCGACCCGACCCGTCTTGCTCACCGGGGACAGCCATCTCACGGGTGACGAGCAGCCAACGCCTCGGCGCCTCGACGTTGATCTGGTCCCCGGTGAGGAGATCCGGGTGATCTGCCAAGAGCTTCTGCAAGAGGCTCTCCGAATCGTATGTAGCCTCCTCCATTGCGATCAGCTTTGAATCTCCGTTCAGAATGTAGATGCGACCAGCCACTTGCTCACCTGTGCTGCAAAGGACCTAGCACCGCAACGAGAGCCCACGCACAAAACATCCGAGCCGTTCGGAGAACGCCACCTGCCGAACACGTTGCTCGACACATCCACGGGGCATTTCCTGTGGCTCGCCTATTTCTGCAACCTGTGCATCACAGACCAGACTTCGTGCAGCGAATGTTCATAGGCCGCTCCGTTACGACCCTGATACCGTGCGACCTCGGACTTGAAGTTGTCGTAGTCGGTTTCCTCGGCTAGTCCCGCAAGCATCTGAGTCCATGCATATTTCTGCACGAATAGCGGCTCTTCCGTTTTTTGGTGCGAGCATCCCGGGATTTGTGGGCCTTCTTACTGGGCGAGGGCCGTTTTCCCCGGCATTCGCACTTATCCCCGGAAGATCCCGAATAGCCGGTAGGCGTAGTCAGTACCGGCAAACTCGTGAATTTCGCATTCACCGAGAAAGTCGGGGAATCGTTTCTTCAAGGCTTCGAGATGGCCTCGGATTCTGGCCCGTACCATGATGCGGTCAGTATCGACGGGTTGGCCGTGCTTGCCGTCACCTTGTCGGCTGCAGACCGCACTGAAGAATCCGTGTTTGGTGAAAACCCACATGGATCACTCCTCCTCCTACTTCATCTTGATCTCAGCCACATTCGCCACGAGAAAGGCGAGTTTGCCGACCGGGGGAAAGCCCTGAAGGAATCTGTCGAGGCTCGCAGCCAGATCGATCACCTCAGCCCACGATGTCCCGAGCACCAAGTCTTGAGAGTGGGCAAGCCGATTGCGCAGATTCTCGGCGTCCTCGATCAGCCTCTCCGCTTTCCCTTTCGACTCGAAGCCGAGTTCCCCGTAGCCGACGAACTTCAGGATCAGGTCTCGCTTGTCACAAATCTGGAGGCAATCAGCGAGGTCGATCTCCTCGTTCCGAGCTTTCCTCTCTTTGTAGAGCTTCTGTGCTTTTTCAAGTCGATTTGGCTTCAAAGTCTCTTTGAGCGACTCTTCGGGACAATGCTTCCTCACCAGGGCGAGCAGAAACATGTCAAGAAGGCTGACTAATCCGAAGAGCAGCATCCTGATGGGTGGCTTCGAGCCAACGTTGCTATAGTCTCCTGAAATTCATGGTAACGCCGCCAGCGACGTGATGAACGCAAAGGTCGGCTGAAGCGTTCTGACAAGCCTGTCATCCGCCGTCAGAAGTTCACATCCCTCCCGCTCGGCTAACGCCACATAGAGGCAATCGTACACGCCGATACGAGCCGGGGAGGCAATGTCGAGCGCTCTCTTGAGCAAGGGCAGATAGGGATGGAACTGCGGCGGCGTCGAAAGGACGTTCGTTAACAGCCTGTCCGCGTCCCCCTGGGGAACCACTCCCCGCCGCTCCGCCTTCGCAAGCCCGTGGGCAACCTCGACGGGGAACACGTCGGGAGCGAGCAGTTCGTGAATCTGGTTCTGAAACTCACTTCGAAGTCGCCGTGCCTTGTCCGAATCGGTCTCGGTCAGGACCCACTTCAGCGAGATGTTGCTGTCCAGCACGTATTTCATGCTTCATCGCGGGCTTCACGGATCAGGTCCACGGCGATGTTCAGGACGCCGTGTTTGCTCCGAATTTCTTCGGTGATCTTCTCCGTCTCCGCCTGCACCCTCGCCGTAAACTCCGGGTCTTTCTTGCCCGTCATAATCAGTTGGATCGCGTATTCCAGGTCCGTCAGCGCGACCGATGATTTGTCAGCGGTAGCCATGGTGAGCCTCCCATGGTGATTCTATCGGAGAAATGATTTGCCCGGTAGGCCAGCGGATTCCAGGTGCCCGAGCCAGGAAGGCAAAGGGGTCAGGGAAGGCAAAGGGGTCGCTGCTAATTCTCGGCGCAAATTGGGAGGGATGAGCAATCAGCTCAGGTAGGGTGCGTCGAGTCCGCGAGTGGAGACACTGAGCGGTGCGTCATCGCAAGCTCGACGCATCCTACCGGCTTACTACCCACCCCTGCGGGGGCCCGGCTCGGCTCGACCCCTGCCTGGAACCAAGGCGATCCGCTATGCTAATCTCCGGCTTGGCCACGCAGGTCGGCAGGCTCGGACCGTTTCTGTCTGTTTGAACTCTGCGTTTTCTAGACATTTCTATACATTTTACGGGTCATCTGTTCAGGCCATGGATACCCAGCCTGGCGGGCTGCCAACGGATCCTGGCGGGGCACACCAGCTCGTCTTACCTTACATTCGCGAAAGCGTGAACACCACGTAGCCGAGCAGACTGAGGACCATGACGTAAGACCAGATCAGAAGCTGCGTTCTGGCTCTCAATCCAGAGCGAGCCAGGACATTCTGCCGCCACCGCGCCACGACCGCGGCACAGGCGTGCCGGCTGGCGTGGAGATACCAGCCGGTTGCCCCGCAGTCGCGGCAATGGAATTGGATCAACAGTAACGACAGGAACAGCACTCCAACGCCGGTGCCGAAAAGTGCAAGATTCCTCGTGCGCAAGGCGTGCTGGATCAGGGCGACACCCGCCAGGCTGGAGAGGATGGCCACCAGAGGATTGACCACAAGCCGTTGATGCCAGCCAATGGCCTCGATGGGCAGGACGGCGGGTCGCGACGTGGAGAGTCCGTGCGATGTATCGAGGTGAGGATCATACAGAGGCGATCTCGGATCGTTGTCCACGTTGCGACCATTTCTCCACTGGTGGCTGTCGCCGCACACCGCTGACGCCGCGTCCCGGGGACTTTCCCTTCATTTCATTCTAGAATAACCATGAGCCCAGCAGCAGGGGATTCGCCGCGGAAGCCAACCCAGCCGCGCTTGACAGGCCGGTTCGAATGCCGCGATAATCAGTCCCCGCTTGACCTTACGGCATACTTGCAAAGGCCGCTTCGCCCCTGTTGGGTCGTCGCCTCGGCGGTCGAGGACGGCTGGGTCGAGGTCAAGGCTTTCTTAACTCGGTAGGTGACGGTGACAAGACGCGCGAATTCCACATCCTGCCAGCTCGAGGAGATCCTGTCCCACAAGATCATGATCCTCGATGGGTCGATGGGTGCATTGATCTACACGTACAAGCTGACCGAGCAGGATGTGCGCGGCAGCCGGTTCGCCTGGCACTCCTGCGATCTGAAGAACTGCACCGAGGTGCTCGTGGCGACCCAACCACGGCTGATCGAGGAAATTCACCGTGCTTACCTGGAGGCGGGTGCCGACATCATCGAAACCGACACGTTCAACGGCACAGCGCTGTCGCTCGAGGAGTTCGGTCTTCAGGACCACGTTCACGAGCTGAACCGAACAGCCGCTGAGCTGGCCCGGCACGTCGCTGACGAGTTCACCCGCAAGGATCCGGATCGGCCCCGGTTCGTCGCCGGCAGCATCGGCCCGACCAAGAAGCAGCTCTCGATGGGGATTCACGTCGAAGATCCCGGCCGTCGCGATGTGACTTTCGACGAGATGGTGGCGAACTACAAGACGCAGATCCGGGCGCTGGTGGAGGGCGGAGTCGACCTGCTGCTGCCGGAAACCTCGTTCGACACGCTGGTGCTGAAAGCCTGCCTGTTCGCCATTGACGCGTTCTTCGAGGAGACGGGCACGCGGCTGCCGGTCATGATCTCGGGAACGATCTTCGACAACCACAGGACCCTCTCGGCCCAGCCGGTCGAGTCGTTTTACTATTCGGTCGCGCACTTCGACGCCCTGAGCGTGGGACTGAACTGCGCAGTGGGAGTCGAGCAGATGCGCGACTCGGTCGAGAGCCTGGCGGCGATCTGCCGGACCCGGATCAGTTGCTATCCCAACGCCGGCATGCCCGATGGTTTCGGAGGGTTCCTGGGAGACAAGGACCACACGGCCCAGGTTCTCGGCGAGTTCGCCCGCAACGGCTGGCTGAACATCGTCGGCGGCTGTTGCGGGACAACCCCGGAATGGATCTCGGCGATCGCCGCGGCCGTTGAAGGGGTGCCTCCGCGACAGGTTCCCGACCTGCCTCACTGGTCCAGCTACAGCGGCATGGAGCCGCTGGTCATCCGCCCCGAGACCAACTTCATCATGATCGGCGAGCGGACCAACATCACGGGGTCGAAGAAGTTCGCCCGGCTGATCAAGGGCGGCGATTACGAGTCGGCCCTGGCCGTGGCGCGAGAGCAGGTCGAGAACGGCGCCAACATCATCGACGTCAACATGGACGAGGGGCTGATCGACGGCGAGAAGGCCATGACCCGGTTTCTCAACCTGGTCTCGGCCGACCCGGCCATCGCCAAGGTCCCGATCATGATCGACAGCTCCAAGTGGAGTGTCATCGAGGCCGGGCTGAAGTGCGTGCAGGGCAAGTCGATCGTCAACTCGATCAGCTTGAAGGAGGGAGAGGCGAAGTTCCTCGACCAGGCCAGGCTGGTCCGCCGCTACGGCGCGGCGGTGGTCGTGATGGCCTTCGACAAGACCGGCCAGGCGGTCGCCAGGGACGCCAAGGTGGCCATCTGCAAGCGGGCCCACAAGCTCTTGACCGAGGAAGTCGGCTTTCCGCCCGAGGACATCATCTTCGATGTCAACATCCTGACCGTGGGCACCGGGATCGAGGAACATAACAACTACGCGGTCGAGTTCATCGAGGCGGTTCGCGAGCTGAAGCAGGTTTTGCCGGATTGCAAGACATCCGGCGGCGTCAGCAACGTGTCGTTCTCGTATCGCGGCAATGACGTGGTCCGCGAGGCGATGAACGCCGCCTTTCTGTACCACGCGATTCATGCCGGGCTCGACATGGGTATCGTCAACCCCGGCCAGTTAGAGGTTTATGAGGAGATTCCCAAGCCACTCCTCGAGCGGGTCGAGGACGTGCTCCTGAACCGCCGGCCCGACGCCGCCGACCGTCTGACCGAGTTCGCCGAGACGGTCAAGTCGTCCCGGAAGAAGGACAAGACCAAGGAGCTGGTCTGGCGCGAGGCTGCGGTGGACGTGCGGCTCAAGCACGCGCTCATCACTGGCACCCTCGATCACGTCGAGCAGGACGTCGAGGAAGCCCGTCAGCTCTATGAGCGGCCGCTCTCAATTATCGAGGGTCCGCTGATGGAGGGGATGAACGTCGTCGGCGATCTCTTCGGGGCCGGCAAGATGTTCCTGCCCCAGGT
>JBAUOX010000249.1:0-8739 GCA_049579985.1 Isosphaeraceae bacterium
ACTGTCGACAGTCATCGAGCGAGCCGGTAAAGGCTTACGAATGGGCTGCCTTGCCCACTCGCACAAGGAAGTGCCCGCGCGAATGTCCAGCCTCACTCAACGAAAGCCACGGCGTCGCTCCGAAGTCGGGCAGCAGAGCTCTGCGCGGCGGTCTGCGTATCCTCGTCACTCCGAGCCCGCCACCGGCCGGAGGATCGCCTCGAATTTTGCCTTCTTGAGCCTTGCTGAGCTGATTTGCCGTGCGAATTCGGTCTTTGTAAGCCTTTCGCTGATGAAACGGTTGGGGGTAGTCGGCTACGGGCGGATCGAATTTGCGTTCAACGTCGTGTTCTGGCTGGTGCTTCTTGTCCGCGACAGCAGCGACGTGATTGTTGCGCGCGAGCTGTCACGTCATCCGCGACTGATCAAGCCCTTGGTGGATCGCGTGCTGGCGCTCAAGGGGCTTTTTGCGCTGGCGCTCTTTTCAGGGCTGACGCTGGTCGGCACCCTGACGCTGCGGGACAGCACCGACTGGTGGGTGTTGACTCTCTACGGACTCATGCTCTTCACCACGGCGAGCGGGCTGGATTTTGTTTACCGTGGCACAGAGTGCATGGGCTTGCTGGCGATTTCGCTCTGCCTGCGCACTTCCATCTATGCCGTGGGAGTGCTGGCATGGGTTGGGGGCGCCCGGCAAATCGTCTGGGTTCCGATCTGGTTAGCCATTGGCGAGGCCAGCGGCATCGCGCTGGTTTGGTTGCATTACTTGAGGAATTATCGGGCGCCCCGTCCCCGGCTGGGCTTTCGATTCCTGACCATCCTCATGCAGCGTGGTCGAACGGTCTGTGTGATCCAGCTTTCCCAGGCGGTGATCAGCACGGCCGACCTGATGGTCGTGGGACTCTTGAGCTCTTGGTGGGACGTTGGCCGGTACGGAGCCCCGCACCGCATGGTCACGGCTCTGCTCACCTTCGGGTTGATCTTTCAGCAGGCCGCATTTCCCACGCTGGCGCGGCTTTGGCGGCAGACGGCGCAGGCGGGACGGGAGGCACTCGACTCGCTGGTCGAGGTTCTGGTGACTGCCCTTTTGCCGGTTGCGATCGGGACGACCATCCTGGCCGAGCCTCTGGTTCGGCTGCTCCCGGAGGATTACGCGGGCGCGGGTCTCTTGCTGGCCCTGGGCATTTGGCGCGCACCCCTCTTGATATTGGCCTTTCTTTACCAGACCACGCTGATCGCGCTCAATCGTGAGACAGTGGGCGTCCGCTCTCTGCTCCTGGCAGCCCTGGGCATCGGGCCGGTGGTTGCACTCTTACGAATTTATTTCGGGCTTCCCGGAGCGGCCTCCGGCGTGATCCTGCTTGGCCTGGCACTGGTTGTTGCGGGGTATGCAAGCTTGGCCCGGGAAGGGCGACACCCGGCGTGGCACCATCACCTGGCAAGACCGCTCGCGGCATCGCTCGTCATGGTTCCCGTCTGTCTGGCCCTGAAGCGCTGGCATGTGTTACTCGCGGTCCTGGGCGGAGCTGTTACCTATGCTCTGGTGTTGCTGAGCCTGGGTGGATTGCATCGTACGCGGTTGTGGAGATCAGCATGGCACGCGCCGCCGGTCTCGACCGCGGGCCCCGTCTCCCCGATCAGCCGGCCGGAATAGCAGGCTCGGCGCGTCACGCGACAGGAGGTCGCCGATGAAGTTTTGCATGGTCACCACGTTCTTTGGCGGTCACAGCTTTGGCGGTGACGCGGCCTACGTGGACCGGCTCTGCCAGGCTCTCTGTCGCCGCGGCCACGAAGTGCATGTTTACTACTGCGTCGATGCCTTCAACGCAGTACGCGGCGATCACCCGCTGCGAGAGTATACACCGACTCCCGGCTTGCATCTTCATCCGCTGGAAAGCGCCTATGGCATTCTCTCGCCGCTGGCGACCCAGGCGACAGGGCTGCCCTTATTCAAGTCCCGGGTTTTGCGGGACGGTTTCGATGGCACGGACACCGACGTCGTGCACTTTCACAACATCTCGCTTGTCGGGGGTCCAGGCGTCCTCGGGCTGGGAACCAATCGACGGGCCGTCCGGATCATGACAGCGCATGAGCACTGGCTGATCTGCTCGATGCACTTGCTCTGGAAGTACGATCGCAGGCCATGCGACGGCCCGAGCTGCATTCGCTGCAACCTGGTGGGGAAACGGCCTCCCCAGGCCTGGCGTTATACAGGGGCAATCGGGCGTGGCCTGCGGCATCTCGATGGGCTCATCTTCCCCAGCCGTCATGCGCTCGAGGAACATCGGCGGCGGGGAGTCGGCGACGGAGTGCCCTTGATTCATCTGCCATACTTCCTTCCTGACGACTGGTCCCGGGGGATCGAGGACGAAGAGCCAGAACCGGGAGGCCGGCCTTACCTGGCGGCGGCGGGTCGGCTGGTCGCGATGAAAGGGTTTCAGCGCCTGATTCCCATGATGCGCTACCTGCCGGAGGCGGACCTGCGGATCGCCGGCGCCGGCCCGCACGAGGCGGTCCTGCGCGAACTGGCCGCCGGTCTGCCCAACGTGTTCTTCGAGGGCTTGCTGGGTGGCGCAAGTTTGGCCAGGCTCTTTCGCGGAGCCCGGGCCGTCGTGGTTCCCTCGCTCTTTCCGGAGACGTTTGGTTATGTCGTCCTGGAGTCGTTCGCGGTGGGCACTCCTGTCGTCGTGCACGAGGAGGGGGGGGCCCTCCAGGAAACCGGCGTGTTGAGTGGTGGGGGACTGGGCTACCGCAGCGACGGGGAGCTGCTTCTGGCCCTGCGGCGGATGATCCACGACGAGGAGCTTCGCGCCGAGCTGGCTGCGCGCGGCTTCGCCCAGCGCATTGGAGAATGGTCCGAGACGGCGCACATTCATAATTACTTTGAATTGATCGGCCGCTACCGCGAGGCGCGGGGAGTCAGGCCCGTTTACCGGCCGCATCGCGCGGGAACGGCCGTCGCCGAACCGAGGCCCCCGCTGGCCGGCGTCAGGAGACCGCAGGATTGATGCGGCGGATTGGGACAGGACTCGTTCCCTGGGCTGTCCTGATGGCGCTGGGCGCCGGCTGCTTCGCGCGTCTGATCGCCGACCCTTCGGGGTTGATCGCCGACGGTGGCCGTCCCAGCATCGATTTCGCCAACCGTGGCGATGCCCGTCCGCTCGGTAACGATGTCACCTTCGTCTTTCTTCCCCATCATCTCTATGTGGCGAAGGTTCTGGCGGAGTTTGGCCATCTGCCCGCCTGGGACTGCACGGGTTTTGGCGGCCGGCCGATCATCGGCAATCCGCAAAGTGGTGTCTTCTATCCTCCGGTCTGGATCACATGGTTCTTTTCCTGTCCCGCGACGCTGGGCTGGCTGACGTTCGGGCACTTGCTCTGGGGCGGCCTGGGGCTCTACGTGCTAGCACGAAGTCAAGGATTGAGCCGGTGGCCGGCCACGGTCGCGGCCGGTGTCTTTGAGGCTTCGCCTCACCTGCTGGCCCAGACGTTCGAGGGACATTATCCTCACGTCTGGGCTGCGTGCTGGTTTCCCTGGGCCTTCTGGGCCCATGCCCAGCAGCGTGAGGGTCAGGTGCGCGGGCTGCTCGCCATGCCCGTAATCCTGGCAATGGCCTACCTGACCGGCCACCCGCAAGAGTGGATCTTGCTAGTGATTGCGCTTTCCCTCCGGGTCGGCGCCGATGTGTTCGGCCTGGTCGTCAAAGGCAACCAAGGGCGTCTGGCCGCGGCGGCGGCCGTCATACGTTGGGCGAGTATCTTGGGAGTCGGCTTGAGCCTGGCGGCGATCGAGCTGGTACCGGCACGCGAGCTTCTTCCCTGGGTTCAGAAGAGTTCTCAGCAGAAAGCCATATCGGCAGCGCCTCGGAATCACCAGCTTCACCTGGTCAATGGCCTGCAACTGCTCTCGGAGGAAGCATTGGGAGGCCCCGCCGATTATCTCGGGGTGGACAACTTCTGGGAGTCGGTGCTTTCGTTCGGCTTGGTCCCCCTGGTCTTGATTGTGGTGGCAGCGGTGTCTTCCCCCGAGCGATCCCGGGTGCGGGGCTGGATCATCCTGGTCGTACTATCCGTCTGGTTCGCCGCGGGCCGTCAACTCGGGCTTTGCAATGTGCTGTACTGGGCGCTGCCGGGGCTGAGCTGGTTTCGCGTCCCGGCACGTTCGCTGTTCCTCTCGTCTCTGGGTGCGGCGATGCTTGCCGGGTTCGGGCTCGAGACGCTGCGCGGCAGACTGAGTGAGCGAGCTCGGTGGAGACGGTTCGCTTCTCGGCTGAGCAAGATTGCCGGCATGGCCCTCGGTCTGCTGCTCTTGGGCAGGCACGTTGCGCTGCTTGGCCTTGCCGGCACGACAGCCTTGAGCCCCTCGGAAATCAGGGCGAGTCAGGGGGGTCCGGAATGGGGAGAGTCGGCGGCCTATGTGCCCGCCCGGTATGTTCAGGACGTCTGGCGTGCTTGCCAGGCCGCGGACCGGATCCTGCACGATCCTCCTTTCTGGATCACGGTCGCGGCGCTGGGAGCAGCAGTCGCCACGGGATGCCTGCGCGGCTCGCGGACAGGCCGGCCCTGGACGGCTGATCTCGTCGGACTGCTGGCGCTTGGCGAGCTGGCATGGCACGGTTTCGCCCTGATCCAGGTCGCGCCTGCGGATCTCTTCTTTCGACCCGATCCGGTCAGCGAGAGCTTGATCTTGACGAACCCTCGGTGGTCCGTTGGAGATCCTCTGAGGATTCGCGCTCGTGATGCCTTTTTTCTCGATCTGCAGGCCGTCCGCTATGGGATCGAAAAGACCAACATCAATGATGTTTTCCAGCTCCAGCACGCTGCGTCGCTGTATGAGACTCTTTATCCGATCGCGACCCGAACGCAGCCACCGATCGAGACGCCGATGTCTCTGGCCGTCGAGGATTACCGGCGGCAAGTCCGCCAGGGCGTCTTCGACCGTATGGGCGTTTCTGCGCTCGTTTCGGACCGCATCGAGCCCGACCCTCCCTGGCCGGTCCTGTCGCAGGGTCAGGCTGGTGGCAGAGACTACGTGATCCAGCGGAATCCGGCCGCTCTGCCCCGAGCCTACGTGGTTCCCCGTGCCGAGGTCATTGCGGACGAGCCCGCCATGATCCTCTCGCGATTCCGATCGAGTGATCCACGGTCGGCCGTGCTCATGAGCCACGACCCCCTGGCCGGGTTGCCGGCCGATCGTCGGCAACCCTTCATTCCGGTCTCCTGGCTGTCCCACGACCCGGACCGCCCCATGCTCGAGGTCTTCACTGAGGCCCCCGGACTGCTGGTCATGGCCGACACCTGGCTGCCCGGGTGGTCGGCCCAGGTCGATGGCCGGCCGGCGCCTATTTTCCGAGGCAACTACGCCCAGCGCGTCATTCCTCTGGAACAATCTGGACGACACACGATCATCCTTCGATACAGTCCACCAGGTTTGGCGCTGGGCGGTTTCAGTACCGCAATCACTGGGCTGGTGTGGGCGGTGGTCGGGGTACTCGTGCTCCGGAAAGACAGGCGGCTTGGAAACAGCAGCTCCGGTTGGTTCTCGCGCTGTCTTCACGCATTCATCGGAGGGTCGAATCGAGGCGGTACCGAAGCGATGCGATTGCGGATCCAGGGACGGGCGCATAGTTTAGAAGGCAGTCCCGCGTTCAAACGGTAGACCTTGAGTCGAAGCACTCGTGCCGATACAGCGGGTGGAATGTTTGGTGCTCGCGGTCGAGCCGGATGGGTTCGTCTCCACGGTGAACCCGGTCTGACCGGGGCGCTGGACTGATCGTTGGAGGATGGACTCTGGTGTCGGCGCGATTCTTGCTTGGGATCTTTGACTCGGTCTATGTGATTGCCCTGACGGCCTGGGTGGGAAGCATTCTGTTCTTCTCGTTCGGAGTGGTGCCGATCGTCTTCGCGGTGCTGGGTCCCGAGAACGGGGGCAAGTTCGTACGCGCCCTGTTTCCGACCTACTATGCCTGGGGAGCGATCGCGGGGGCGATCGCACTGCCGGCCTTCGTGGCGGTGCCGCTCTGTTATCCGGAATACCGCGGGGGAGCCGTCGCAATTCAATCGATGGTGATCCTGGCCGGCACGCTGATCATGCTCTATGGGGGCAACTCGCTCACCCCCGCGATCAACGCCGCGCGGGATGCCGGCGCCGAGGGCTGCGAACGATTCAAGAAGCTCCACAGGCGGTCGGTTCAACTCAATGCCCTGGTGCTGGTGATTGGCGTTGGCCTTCTGATCGGGTTCGCGAACCGGCCGGCTCCACGAACCACGGGGATCAATGAGTTGAGTCCGAGTGACCGCGGCCGTTTCGACGCCCAGCTCGACGAGGTCATCGAGCAGGTGGAAATAAAGTATGGATATCGAACCGGCCGGCAGGGCCAGGTTGGCTCGACAGTAGAATCGGAGCCGGCTGTCGATCCCGAGACGATCAAGGAAATCGAGTCCTATTACGAGCAGAAGAAAAATCGCGACCTGTCCCGGAACCGCGGCGCCAATTCGCTCGACCGAAAACTCCCCGAGCCATCGCGTCCGAGTGCAGGAAGCCCCGCACCGGGACCGGAGTCTGGCAATCAACAGGGTAAATGACGTAAACTCGGGCAAAGCATCGTGCCGGCGCTGGCCGCACGGGTCGCCATGCGAATGCATGGGTTTAACAGGTCTCCGGACACGTTTACGATGGTGACGGATCCCGAGACGCGGGAGGCTGGAAGCCAGTTTGAGACTGTCCGGAGCGTTCGCTCGGATCGGCTCCTGACGGCGCTGAGCCCGTTTCACCGTCTGGTCGTCGTCTCCCACGTCAATCCTGATCCTGACTCGCTGGCGAGCATGCTGGGTCTGAAGGCCCTGATCGAGTCATGCCAGCAAGGAAAACCAGTCACGTTGACGGTGGACGGAATGATTGCCCGGGCCGAGAATCGGGCCATGGTGGAGATGATCCCCATCCCGCTGGTCCCGGTCGAAACGGCGAGCGTGGATGCGGAGACCGCGGTGATCATGGTGGACAGCCAGCCTTGCACCGGGAGGCGGTTCAGCGAGGAGTTGGCACCGCAGGTTGTGATCGACCACCATGAGACCGGGGGTGATTTGAACGGGGTGATCTTCCACGATATTCGAGATCACCTGGGTGCGACGAGCACCATGGTGACAGGATACCTGATCGAGCAGAAGGTGCTGGTCCCACCGGAACTGGCAACGGCGCTGCTCTACGGAATCGAATCGGAGACGACGGGATATCCTCGAGAGTCCAGCACCCTGGACGACGGCGCCCTGGTCTGGCTTTTTCCTCGAGCCAACAAGGACCTGCTCGCCAGGATTCGCAACCCCAAGCTGCCTCAGAGCCATTTTGCCACGTTTCAGAATTCGCTGATCAATGCCTTCCTCTACCGTGACCTGATTGTGAGCTGGTGCGGGGAGGTTTCTCAGCCCGATATCATCGCTGAGATCGCCGACTTCTTTATTCGCTTTGATCAGGTCAACTGGGCCCTGGCGATCGGGTTGTTCGATGGTGGAATCAAGCTCTCGCTGCGCGCAGGAGGTCTGGGCGGACGCGCCGGCGAAGTCTTGCGCCAGGTTCTTAGCGGCCTGGGAAACGCCGGCGGGCACGACAAGCGGGCGGGCGGTATGATCGCTCTTTCCGATCGGGACCCCGCGACCGTCGACCCGGTTTTGCGGCTTGTGCGACACCGCCTGCTCGACCAGCTTCATATCGACGAACACCAGGGACGGCGGCTCCTGAACGGCGGCTCGGTGATCCAGGCTCCCTGAGGTCATCGGCTAGCCTGTCACGCTCTCGGATCACACATCGTATCTGCCCTGGAGCTATGCGTGCGATCCGAGCGATCCGAGCTGGGCATCCGTCCGCCAGTCTAATGGTTGCACGAGGCTCGACCAGCCAAGCAAGCACTCGGTCACGCGAATGGCTGCATTGTGGTCGGCGATTGTCGCGACGGATCGTCCGAGCCGCACTTGCGGGGCTCTGTTTTTAGGTTGTAGATTGAATACGCTGCCTCGTCGTGGAACCTATTCACTCAGCGCCACTTGATCTCACCCTCTGCAATCGGGGGATCGACTGCCGATGAATCCATCCCCCGGTGCACCCTCGCTGGAGATCTTCCTGTTAGGGTTGGTCGACTTTCAGGAGGTCTTGTCGCTCCAGCGGCGGATCGTCTACGAGATGGGGGATGGAGGCGGTGCCGCTTTGTTACTTTGTGAGCACCCGCCGACGATCAGCGTGGGTCGAGCAGGAAGCCGTGCTCATGTTGTTCCCGACGATGATGGCCTCCGCGCACTGGGGATCCGCACTCAGTGGGTCAACCGGGGTGGAGGGTGCGTCCTTCATCTCCCCGGTCAGCTTGCGGCCTATCCGGTCGTACTGCTGCAAAGCTGTGGGTTGACGATTGCCGGCTACCTGGAAGGGCTCCATCAGGCCGTCCTCGGAGTCCTTGACGAGTTCGACCTGCGTGGCTCCGTACGAGCCGACTTGCCCGGAGTTTTCCTTGGTCAGGCGCGAGTGGCCTCGGTCGGAGTGGCCGTCAACCGCTGGATTGCTTATCATGGATTGACGCTCAATGTGGGGCCCTTTCTCGATCTGTTCGACCTGCTCGACGAGCCCGGCATCGGGTCGGCCTCGCTGCGACAAACCTCGATGGAATCTCGACGCCAGCGCTGCACTCCCATGCCCAAGGTCCGCGAGTCGTTGATCCGTCACCTGGAACGAGTTCTCGGGTTCGAAAGGCACCACGTCTATACCGGCCACCCTTT
>JBAUOX010000250.1:0-2939 GCA_049579985.1 Isosphaeraceae bacterium
GACGACCGCGCGTGGCCACTCAAGCCGGCTCCGTGGGGGAGCTTGACGGTCCTCTCGCTGGTGTTTCTTTACCTGGGCGTGAATATGACTGTCTCGCGCATTTACGCCGCGGCCACGGGCCGGCAGCCTTCGCGAGTTGCCAAAGCGGCCGAGAGCCGGGGCGGCGCCCGCGAACCCGGCAAGGCGATCGACCAGCCGAAGAACGCTGAGAAAGCACCAGGGCCGGGGGAAGCCGCCGCTGCCGGGCAGAGCAAGGACGTGAAGTCCGGACCGCACGATCCGGGCTCCGACGCCTCGCCGGAACAATCGCTAGCCGAGCTGATGTTTCAATCTGCCGTGAGCAATGGCCTGTTGCTCGTTCTCGTTCCAGCATTCGTGCGGTTGACGTCGGGAGCGGGCCTGGCGGACCTTGGCCTGCATCGGCAGGAGTGGCCGCGGCAGATGGGAATCGGCGTGCGGGCGGCGATGCTGATGACGCCACCCGTTTGCGCGATTCAGTTTCTCACAGTCCAGATCTGGCGCTCCCAGGCGCACCCCGTGGAACAGATGGTTCTCGAGAAGCTCACGGTGGGGGTGGCGATTCTGGCTGTCCTCTCCACGATGGTGCTGGCGCCGTGGATCGAGGAGTTGCTATTTCGGGGCGTCTTTCAGCGCTGGCTTGGCCGGTTGGTTGAGGACCGGCCATTACCAACCACGACCATCCAAGAAAAGGGACGGTTTGGCCCCTTGGAGCCGGCGAACGAGTCGTTTTTCTTGAACTCGAAAGCTGCGCCGACCGAGAGCACTCCGCTCGACCCTGGAAGCGAGATTCTGGCGAGTAGCCACCAGCCAGCAGAGCAGCCTTCATCACCTTCCTCGAGTCTGCCGATACTACTCACCTCGTTCTTCTTCGCGGCCATGCATCTGCCCCAGTGGCCTGCACCTATCGCAATTCTCCTGCTTTCTATGGCACTGGGGACGGTTTACCAACGAACCGGCAGTCTCCTTGCGGCGATCACAATGCACGCGACGTTCAACGGAGTGAACACGCTGCTCCTTTTGCTTGCCGCGATCGGTCTTCATATCCAAGCACCCATTCAGCCCGCCGCCCTGCCGTCTTCCGGGGGCCGTGTACTGACGGAATTTCTTTCTATCATGGGCTTTATGTAGAACCACCCAGATGCGGTAGGTGGCCATTCGGAAACGTGCTTTGCCTGAAAAGCATTGAGAATGTATCATCTATTGCGTTCGTGTTGGTGTGGGGATAAGACAGGGCGTCTACAGAATTCAGAAAACGAACGATCGCCGGCTTTTTTTCTAGACGTCGATTGGTGGGGCTGATACAGTTTGGACAGACCAAGGGAGAGGGAGATCCATCGGCGACGGGAAGTCGTGCTCTGTCGGGTTCGCCGCCAGATTTCGTTCTTCAGTAAGAGTCCTGGTCCGTTATGATCCCGGTCAACAAAGACGTGTCCTTGAACCGATGAGATAGGGACTCGAGGTAGCCGTTGGGAATAATCGCCGGGGTCACACCACGAAACTGACCACTGGCGAGAGATTGACGGTTCGGGTCATGATCGGGCCGGCTCAATGGAACATTGGCCCCGCGGTCGAATGAAGCTGCGGCGGGGTGGGAAGTGACCGAGGCCAGGAAGGCGATGCCGGGTGGAATTCGGGTTCCTCCTGGCCCAACGGAGTGGTAGAGCGTTGACCTGCTGTTTCGGGTGGCGTTTCTGCTTGTGGGGAGTTTTTGTCGATGAATGAACCGAAGTCCAAGAAAACCGCACCTGTGCATGCTGGATTCGAGTGGGCGGGCGCTGTCGCTCGGGTGCGTCGTGGTGGCAAGTCCACCCGCGCCGGCCGTCGTGCGGCCCTGCTGGGGATGCTGACCGCGACCTATGCCAATTCCACCCGGGGTGGTCGGATTGGTGATCGCTCGGGTTCCGAGCGCTGAGGCTGCACTGGGCTGATCGGATCATCCGCGATCACCGCTCCTGAACGGACCAGGCCAGTCCTGGATCACGCCTTTACCAATCCAGCGAAGTTCTTGCCGATCCTTCTGTCCGACACCGGTCGGAGCATTAGGTTCGGCATTTTTGTTGGCCTCTCGAGCCGGTGAGAGCTGACCTGGAGCTCGGTTCTTGTCTTCCGCATATCTTGCATGCATCTTCCCGCGGCCAAGTAAAGGTCTGAAAAGACTGACGCTGATTGTCGAAATGTCGGACCGTCTGACGAGCCCTTGACGCTCTGTCCGGGGGGGCGACACGACCCTGAGCTTCGTTTCATGGTGACTTACGTCCATTTTCCACCTGGAAAGGATGGCACGGCTTCAACCGCTGGAGCGAAAGTCCCTCAAGTAACCACGCGGCGCAAGAATCGGGATGGTTCTCCGAGCGCCGAGGCGTGGCAAGCAGGTCAGTCGATACCAGCCGGAACCCGGGGAGTATGTCGCCGGCCAGGAGGGTATCGCCCTCCTCGAGCAAAATCGACTGATCGGGCGATGTGTGCACTCTCACCGTGCGCTTCCTGGGGTCGACCAGCCAGACCTGCCGTGTGCCGGCCTGGAAGTACTCAGCCAGCTTTCGCTTCATCTCGGCCTTGGTGTTGCTCTTGCTCAAGATCTCGACGGCCAGGTCGGGGGCAAGATCGGGGATCGGCTTGCCGGGACGCTCGCGCCCTGGCAGCCTCTCCCAGGAAGTGAACGCGACGTCGGAAATGTCGACTTGACCTGAGGGCGACAAGGGTGGCGGTCTGGGCAAGAACACCTCATCTTGACGAACGTTGCTTCGAAAAATTGTGAGCGAGAGGTCGCACCTGTCGAGAAGTCGGTCGCGCCAGGTTAATATCAATTGAGAGACCTGGCGACGCGGAGCAAGGCCTCCGCCGCGCGCCCGGTAAGGCCCACCTCGCAGCGATCTTCTCCCGGAAGGCTGGGACCAGGGAGCGGGTCGTACGAGCGA
>JBAUOX010000251.1:0-7482 GCA_049579985.1 Isosphaeraceae bacterium
GGATTGAGCCACACGCCAGGTCCTCGAGATTCCGGTTTCCGCCAAGGGAGCAGGTCGTTTCGAGTGCCCGGTTGCATGGTCTACAATGTGTCTTGAGTCTGGCTGTGTGGACGCGATCGCGAGGCCCGGATCGCTCGAGCATCTCGGGCGTGGCCTCCGGTGGGTTTCCTCGTACCCGGCGCAGGCAACGATTTGCCATGGTCGCCCACGCCTCGGGTTTCTTGCGCATTCAAGTCTTGGTGCCGTTTGCTGTAACGGCCCGTCTGCTCTTGTTTCTTGTCATCGCGCGCCGGCCTGACGCGTTCTTCTTCCGGAAGAGCATCGCATGGAAGACCAATCGAAATCCCGAGGCCGATCGAAATGAGCACTGGACCAGCTTCTCTTACGAATGTCCCACGCTGGCCCGACGACGGGGACCTGGCGTTCCTGTCCTTCTCCCTCGGCCCGGTTCAATCGTTCATTGCCTCGGCCCGTACGGTGCGGGACCTCTGGACTGGAAGTTACTTGCTCTCGTTCCTCACTTTCGAAGCGATGAAGCCCGTGCTCGAGGAGGGACATCCCGAGCAGCCATTCGTGATGCCGGACGTGGCTCAACTGCCCCTCTGGCTGCTCCAGCAACCCGTGGGCACGTCAGCCCATAGTCCGTCCGAAGATGAGTTGCTGTTGCCCTGCATTCCGAACGTCTTCATCGCGGTGGTCCCAGGTGCAGACGCGAGCAGGCTGGCGAAGACGTGCGAGGACCGCTGCCGCGACGCTTGGCGGAGGATCGCTGTCGAGGTCCGGGGAAAATTGGATGGGCTGCTTGAGAGCCGAACTGAGTTCGAGACGCTCAGACAGAGCTGGGCCACCCTCTGGAACGACCAGATCGAATCGTTCTTCGAGATCAGGGCGGTCGTCCTCCCCTGGGCCGAGGCTACGAGCGAGGTTCTGAACACGAGTCTTCCACCAAGCGGTATCGGGACGGAGGAATCCCTCTGGTCACGTCGCCTCGACCTTCTTGGCAGGTTGATGCAAGCGCGGCGGTCGATCCGGCACGTGGCAAGCTACTTCCCGGCGGGCCAGGTCCCCCAAAAGTGCACCTTGCTGGGCACCTACGAGCAGATGGGCCCCGCGAAGCTGGAGGATTCGCGGAAGTTCTTCGAGCGGTTCGCCGACCATTGTGATTTCGAAAGCACGCGAACCGGCAGGCGGGAACGCCTCTGCGCGGTGAGCCTGGTGAAGCGTTATGCCTGGCCCTGCTTCCTGGCAGGAAAGCTTGACATCAATCCCAGGGCGCGGCGCTTCGCCGACACTGCCACCATTGCAGCGGCCAAGTGGCTCGAGCCGTGGCCCAGTCTTGATCCCAAAAAGAACCGCAACCAAAGGAACTTCTGGAGCGGGCAGTGGCTGCACTGGAAGTCGAGGAACGAGGGGGCGGAAGACGGTGAGGAGGAGGTGCCGAAAGACGTCTGGGATGAGATCCTGGACGCCCGAAGCAAGAGTAAGCCACCCACGTATTACGCCGTGTTGATGATCGACGGCGACGAGATGGGCAAGTGGCTCCGAGGCGAGAAATCCCCCAAGGCTGATCCCAGGACCCTGCAAACGACGATCAGCCGGGCGTTGACCAGCTTCGCCGTAGGCCGAGCTCCGGGAATCGTCAACAAGCATCGCGGAGAGCCCGTCTATTCCGGCGGCGACGACGTCCTGGCGCTGCTGCCCACCGAGACTGCCCTCGCCTGCGGTCTCGAGCTCCGCGATGCATACCGGGATGAATGGCCGAATCGACTACTGAGTACGGATCAGGATGCCACTGTCAGCGCGGGGATCGCGGTGGTTCATTACAAGGAGGACCTGCGGTTTGCGCTCAACGCGGCTCGCAAGGCCGAGAAGGCGGCCAAGAACGCGGGCCGCGATGCTCTGGGCCTGAGCGTCTGCCGGCGCTCGGGCGAACACTCGACGGCCTTGGTGGCCTGGGGCCAAGTTGGAATCCTGCAGGAGCTCGTTCAGCTCTTCATCGACAAGGCGACCGATCGCTGGACCTACACGCTTCGGCGAGAGCTGCCAACGCTCGCGGGGAGTCTGGTGCCGGATGAGTTGTTTGCGGCCGAGCTGAGCAGGCTGCTAGAGCGGGTTGACTCGCAGGAGCAGAAGGGACGACTCAAGCCACTGGTCGAGAGCTTCCTGACGGAGTACTTGAAGGCCATGTCAGCCAAAGACCCCGAACGGAATCGGGATCGGCTTCGCGAGGATTTTGTCACGCTCTGCCAATCGGCATCGTTCCTCGCTCGGGGGAGGGACCAATGATGAGTATCAGCCCCACTCAAGACACCCGCCGCATTGGTCTGTGTATCGATCCGCTCGACGTTCTGTTCTTCCGCGATGGCAGGCCGTTCGACGCTGCATCGCGAGCCTACGGGGGTCTGCCGCTGCCCCGGACGATCGCCGGATCGCTCCGTACGGCCTTACTCCAGCGGAATGGCTTCGATTTTTCGAAGCTGCAACAAGGGAGTCCCGGCAGCAGCCCTCCTCCAGCAGCCACCACACGCGAGAGGCTCATCGGTCTGGGCGCTCCGGGATGGATACTCGCGACCAGGTTCCGCGGGCCCTGGCTCGCCTTGCGGGAGAGGTCCGGCAGGACGCTCATCCCGCTTCTGCCAAGTCCAGCAACGCTGCTCTGGAGCAAGTCGCGCAAGGAGTGGTGCCGGCTTTATCCCTGGACGCAGGGCCTTCCCGGATGGACCGACAAGGAAATGCTGCCACTCTGGCACCGGAAGACAGGCGATCCCAAACATCCCGGCGGCTATCTCACGCTCCCCGGCATATTCGCATTCCTCCGCGGCGAGGAGCCGGACAAGAAAACGGAGTGGTTCGACGAGAACGATCTCTTCGGGTACGACGACCGCACGGGCATTCGTGTGGACGCCGAGACGCTGACTGCCGCCCGGGGCCAGATCTTCGGCGCCCGCTTCCTTTCATTGCGCCCGCGTGTCAAGAAGGAGGGTTGCGGCAATGAATTCGAGGTGGTGCTGTACGCGGAGGTCATTCTGCCGGCGGAAGCGCCTCAGTCCGACCAGCAACTCGTTAACGGACCAATCCCGCTCGGAGGCGAAGGCAAGTACGCCGGGGTGAAAACGGAGGACGAGCCGGTGAGCTGGGCTTGCCCGGACCTGCCTGGCCAGGGTGATCGATCGCTTTGGCTGCTGGCGACGCCAGGGATCTTCGGAGAAAGGGCTGTCGAGGGACGCCAATCCACGCCCGCCGATCGGCCTGATGCGATCCATCCGCCCGCCAAGCTTCGCGCCGCGGCCTCGCTGCATCCTCAGGCGGTCTCCGGCTGGGACATCGCCATGAATGGCCCCAGGCCGACGCGGTTCGCCGTGCCGGCTGGGTCCGTCTATCACGTTGAAGGAGATTTCCGTCCCCCCGGCGGATCGCTCTGTGCCAGCGAGGAGTTGGCTGCCGAGGGCTGGGGGTTCGCGCTTCGAGGAGTCTGGAACCATGGCTGAGACCGCGACTGAGACTCGCACAGGCGTCGTCGGCGCTCTTCTGGGCCTGCACGCCCAGACCTCGCTTCATCCCGGCTCGGGCACCGCTCTGGGGACCGTCGACCTGCCCGTCCAGCGCGAGCGCCACACACTCTGGCCGACGATTCCCGGGTCGGCGCTCAAGGGTGTTCTCCGCGACGCATGCCGCGACCATGTCAAGGCCGAGCACGGAGGGGACCGCGCCAAGGCCAATCGCGAGAACCGTCGCCTCACGGCCGCCTTCGGCCCGCCGACCGAGACTGCTGGTGAGCACGCCGGTGCGCTGAGCGTCACCGACGCCCGGCTGCTGGCGTTTCCGGTGCGCTCGCTCAAGGGAGTCTTCGCTTGGGTCACCTGCCCGGCGGTCCTGGAACGGCTGGCGCGCGACCTGGCTCTGGGCCATGCATCAGGCCTCGACGAGTGGAAGATCCCCCAGGTCAAGAAAGACAGCGTCGTGGTGCCCGGCGATGACTGCCCTTGCCTCCACGAGTCGGCTCACGTCGTCCTGGAGGAGTTCGTCTTCGAGCGGGCCGCGACGACCAGCGCCGACGTCGCCGGATGGGTGGCGCGCCATCTGCTTCCTGACACGCCGGCTTTCGTCGCGACCACGGAACGTTTTTGCCGGTGCTTGCTCGTCCTTCACGACGAAGATTTCACTCACTTCGCCCGCCACGCAACCGAGATTGTCGCCCGCGTCGGACTCGAGATCGAGACCAAGACCGTGAAGGACGGGGCGTTGTTCTACGAGGAGTTCCTGCCCCCGGAGAGCCTCTTCTACGCGCTCGTCCTGGCACATGATGCGCGAGGCCAGGCGGTGCCCGACATGGGCGCGGCCGGAGTTCTGGAGTTCCTCTCCAGCGTGATTCCACCGTTTCTCCAGGTCGGCGCCAACGAGACGACCGGCAAGGGTTACTGCGCCACACGACTGTTCCCGCTGGGAGGTGCGAAATGATGCCCGGCCAGACCCTCGACCAGCGCCGTGCGGCTCACGCCTGGAAGGTCATCCAGGACGTCAAGGTCGCCGAGCCGTCGGCACGGAAAGAGTTCAAGATCCAGACCAAGAAGCTCCCCGTGCGGATCGTCACCTCGGGGCTGGGCCAGTCGCTGGCGTTCCTCGAAGCCAAGGGCTACGCGCGCCACCTTAGGGAAGCCCTTGACGACTGGGTCAAGCTTCCGGGCGGCAATCGGACTGCGAGGGCGGACGATCGGCTGCTCATGCGGATTGTCCAGGGATCCTCCGACGACCTCCGTTTCGCCACCGCCGAGTGCCTGGCATACCTGGTCTGGCTCGTCCGTTTCGCCGACGCCGAGTTCCGCGACATCAAGGAGCAGGAGGACTGAGCCATGCCCATCGGCAAGGTCGAGTTCTGGAACCCGGCGCGCCGAGAAGGGGCGCTGCTGACGGAAAGCAACGAACGATTTCGGTTCACGGCCGGGGCCCTGGCTGGCCTCGATCCCTCCGAGGTTCATCGCGGGCTGGAGCTGGAGTTCGAGGTCATGTCAGGAGGCGACGCCGGGAGAGTCCGGAAACGCGAAGCCCTCTTCTTGACCCTGAAGGAAGACTTGCCCGTGGATCACCGGTGCTTCAGGGTTGTGCCCTGCCCGGATCGCAGTCGAACGCTCGTGGAGAGCATGCTGGAGCGAGAGGGCGTCAATCCCGGTCTGCGCCTCGACAAGTACCTGGTTCCCGCACCCAGGCAGGAGCAGCAGAAGGAACGGCTTGGCGACTTCGTCAGGCGAGCCGGCGGGGACGTCTCCCTGTTCTCGGAACTGGCCGGGAGGCGAAGGGCGATGCTCCAGTCGCTGGCGACGAGAGCCTGGACCAGGGAGACGGCCGGCTCGCTGGCACTCCACCTCGCCCGCGCCTCGGCCCTGGAGAACGCCGGGATCTGCCTGCACTCGATCCACGGCTTTGCCTACCTGCCGGGAACAGGGCTCAAGGGGCTGGCCCGGGCGTTCGCCGAGACAGTCTGGCTGCCGCTCCAGGCTCACGAGACCGCCAGGCAAGAGATCGACCGCGTGTTCGGCCAGGCCGGCCATGAGACGGCCGCTTCGGGGACCGTCGTGTTTCACGATGCCTGGCCGACGGCTTGGCCACGGCTGATCGTGGACCTCGTGAACAACCACCACAAGAAGTACTACGAGGGGAAAGGCACTCCCGGGGACTGGGAATCGCCCGAGATGGCTTACTTCCTGGCGGTGGACACGGGCCAGGAGTTCTCATTTGCACTCGGCGAGCGAAGGGAGCAGACCGCGGCGAGAGACCTCGACCTGGCCTCCGAATGGCTCGACGGCGGCCTGACGCACCTCGGCTTTGGAGCCAAGACGGCCGCCGGCTACGGCCGGTTCGAATCCAAGAACGGCAAACCCGCTACCTTCGGCGGGACGCATCCCCGGTTCGCCGAGTTCGAGACCAAGCTGACCCTGGTCACGCCCGCGTTCCTCGCGGGAGCGATGCAGCAGGCCAACGACTGCGATCTCCGCCCGGCTACCCTCCGTGGCTTGCTCCGGTGGTGGTGGCGGACCATGCACGCGGGCTCTCTTGATGAGAAGGCCCTCCTGTGGCTTGAATCCCTGCTCTGGGGCGATACGAAGACCGGCAGCTTGATCCACCTCGCGACTCACCATGAGCGCGGCCCCAGGCCCGACCGGTTCGAGTACCGAGGCTACCTCAACTACGGCATGGCGGATCATGACCGGAAGGTCAGGCTCGAGGATTCGACCTGGAGCCTGCGCCTGATCGCCAAGAGTCGGACACAGCAGGAACGGCTGACGCCGGGGATGGTCAGAGACCAGGCCATCGCGGCCCTCTGGTTGCTCTGCCACTACGGCGGGATCGGGTCCAAGGGGAGGAAGGGATACGGCTCGCTGGAGCTCAGCCCTGTTCCCTCGGGATGGTCGCGTGAGAAGGTCGAGCAAGTGGCGAAAGACCTGCGATGCTGGGCAACAGAAGAGAACCTTTCGGTCGGGGGTGCCGCAGCGAGCATGCGGTCGAATCCGGATTGGCCCCGGTCGCCATCGCTGGAAGGAGCTATGGGCCCGCTCGAATGGCCAGTGCGTGCAGGAGATGCACAGTCCGTTCTTGAGGCGATTGACGCGGCCTATCGAACCGCCGCAAGGTCACTGCCTGGCTCGGAACGGGTGATACTCGGCCTGCCTCGCAAGGGGCAAAAGAGCAGCCTGGCTCGCCTCGCCTCACCGGTGCATGTGCATGTAGCTGGGTCGGGTGGCGGCGCCTGGGTCGTCCGGGCCCTGGCATTTCCGTCGGAAGACCTGAAGGACCTCGAGACGAGCCGCGGAACTCTTGCGAGGTTCCTCGAGGACTTCGGGAACGAACTGAAAGCAAGAGAAAGCCTCGCTCCCCGGAGACCGAGAAACCCGCCGGGGCCACCCCGCCGGAGCCCCGAGCCCCGACAGCCCCGGTCCGAATTGCCGAAAGTCAAAGACCGTGTGCCGGCCACCTTGCTTGCGGAGAAAACCAAGAAGGGCGGCTGGCGGGCTCGCCACGAGCCGTCGGGCTTCGTCGGACCGGTCCAGGATTCCCACAAGGTTCCCTCGGACAAGCAGCCCGGCGATGTCCTCACGCTGGTCGTTGCATCGGTCAATGAGCAGAAGAAGGAAATAAGCTTCAAGGCCACCTGAGAGTTACCTTACCATGCGCACGCTTCTCTGCCTCCTCTCCGACCAGCACGTTCCCAACTTGCTTTCGGTCCACCACTTCCAGCCCGACCGGCTGGTCCTGGTCGAGAGCCAGCAAATGCAAGAGCGAAAAGTCGGCGATCACTTCCTCCAGGCCCTGGCCTTGGGCGGACAGGACTATGGCGGCGACCGGCACGAGCGGCAGCCGCTCGATCACGAGGACTCGCTGCCTGCGGTCCGCAAGGCCCTCCAGGCCGCGTTCGGCCGGCATCCCTCGGATGAGTGGATCGTCAACGTCACCGGCGGCACCAAGCCGATGTCGATCGAGACATACCAG
>JBAUOX010000252.1:0-8551 GCA_049579985.1 Isosphaeraceae bacterium
GCGATGTTCTTCACCGCCGGGCTCGTGATCGGCGCTGCGGCGGGCGCCAATTATCCCGTACTGAAGGAGAAGTTCGGGCCACTGCTCTCGGGAGCACTGGCGGGTGCCGGCTCGGCGTTTGGCGAATCGTACGCGGAGATGGCCAAGAAGGTGGCGGAAAAGGTGGAAGCGGTTCAGGACGCGATGGCCGAGATGAAGCAACCGGCCTCGCCCTCGGCGACTCCCAGCGGCACGGCGCAAACCACGACGACCTGAGACGCCATTTCACGTCCAATCGCGGGATATCTGGAAACCGCCAGATCACCCTGCTGACTTCTCTCTCGACTCGACGGATCTTTGTCGACTTTTCTTGACTTAAAGGCGGGGTCACGGACGAACCGACACGTTGGCAGGAACAGTCCTGGTTCGATCAGCATCGGTCCGGCCCCCCAGACGACCTCCCGATCTCGTGGAGCGATGGTGAATGCCTTGTCGATACTGAGACTATCACGAACCGCACGAGAACAACCCAAGGGCAACCATGGACATCGCGATCAGCTTTCCCAGCCAGGGCCAGATTCGCCTTGAGAGCCGCGACCTCTTTGCCGAACCCGGCAACGAGACATGCCGGCAGTTCCTTGAGCGGGTCTTCCAGGCTCCGGAGATCACCGACGTCACGATCAATTCGCATCAGAAGACCGGGGAGCTGCCCCACGCCGACCTGCGATTTTGCCATACGTCGTTCGCGCTTCCCGACGTCGTTCAGAGAATCTCCACGTGCCTGGACCCCGCCCGAAAAAAGCTGACAGGCGGCCATCATTCCCAGAGCAACGGCCTGGCAGGTCTTGCTGATCGAAAAACCGATGATCCGCAACCATCCCACGCTCACAACCCGTCCCCTCGAGATCCAGGCTCGAGCGGCGTGACAGGTCATGCTCCTTCCGGTCATGCCTCGAACTCTGAGCCCGGCGGCGGCGCGCATCATGGCGTGTCGATCACCAGGGTGACTCCGATCCGCAACGAGAAGGGCCAGATACGCTTTTTTCGCTATGGTTCGGCCGTCACGAACTGGGAGGTCATGCACGAGCTCCCGGGACGACTGCGGATCAAGAACTCGGTGATTCATCGCAAGAGCGATCTCTGCCAGGCCATCGAGCGCGAGCTGATGAGCGTCCTGGGGGTGGACTCGTACAAGACCAATCCGCTGACCAGCACAATCCTGGTCCAGTACGACCCCAGGGAGCTGACGCGCGACCAGATCATCGAGATCATCGACGGCGCCCTGGCCACAGCCGAGCATCCGCCGCAGAAGGACCGGCCCGACCTGCATCTGCCGCTCTGCACGGTCTCGATGCCGCTGGCGGCCGCGGCCCAGTTCGCCGCGCCCGGGCTGATGCCCGTGGCCGCGGTCCTGTTCGCTTACACTTCGATCCCCACCTTCAAAAACGCCCGCGCAGTGATCGTCGAAGAGAAGCGGCTTGGTGTGGACGTTCTCGACGCGATCGTGGTTGTCGGCTGCCTGGCGACGATGTCGATCTTCCCGGGCGCTGTGCTCTGCTGGTGCCTCAGCTTCGGCCGGGTCCTGGTCAAGAAGACCCAGGACAACTCCAAGAAGCTGCTCCTGAACGCCTTCGGCAAGCAGCCGCGGTTTGTCTGGCTCTACCGCGACGGCGTTGAGGTGCAGGTCGCACTCGACCGGCTGCAAGCCGGCGACATCATCGTCGTGAACACCGGCGAGGTGGTCGCGGTGGACGGGATCATCGCCGAAGGTCTGGCGATGATCGACCAGCACGCCCTGACCGGTGAGTCGACTCCGGCTGAGAAAGGCGTGGGAGATCGGGTTTTCGCCTCGACCCTGCTCGTGGCCGGCAAGATCCTGGTCTCGGTGGAGAAATCCGGCAGCGAGACGGCGTCGGCCAAGATCAGCCAGATCCTCAATGACACGGCCGGCTACAAGCTGAGCTCCCAGCACAAGGGTGAAGTGCTGGCCGACAAGGCCGTGATTCCAACCCTGACCGTCGGGGCGGTGGGTCTGGCCACCATGGGTCCATTCGGCGCGGTGGCCGTGCTCAACAGCGACTTCGGCACCGGCATCCGGATGGCCGCACCCCTGGCCATGCTCTCCTCGCTGGCCCTCTGCGCCAGCAAGGGCATCCTGGTCAAGGACGGACGGGCCCTCGAGCTGATGAACGAGGTCGATACGGTTCTCTTTGACAAGACCGGCACGCTGACCCGCGAACGACCCGAGGTCGGCCGGGTCATCGCCAGCCCCGGTCATACCGCCGAGGAAATTCTCCTGTACGCGGCCGCGGCCGAGAAGAAGTTCCATCATCCCATCGCCCTGGCCATCCTGCACAAAGCCAAAGAGCTTGACCTTGACCTTCCCACGACCGACGACACGCAGTACAAGGTTGGCTACGGGATCACGGTCCACATCCACGAACGCATGATCCGGGTTGGCAGCAAGCGGTTCATGGAGCTCGAAGGCCTACCGATGAGCCAGGAAGTCAAGGACGCCCTGGAAGAGGCTCACGGGGAAGGGCATACGATGGTGATGGTGGGGGTGGATGGAGTGGTGGGCGGTGCCATCGAGCTGCACGCGGCGGTTCGTCCCGAGGTCCGAGACATCGTCAAGGGCCTCAGAGTGAGGGGGATCAAGCACCTCGCAATCATCTCGGGCGACCACGAAGCCCCCACCCGCAAACTGGCCGAGTCGCTGGGCATGGATCGCTACTTCGCCCAGGTCCTGCCGGCCGACAAGGCCGATTATGTGGAGAAGCTGCAGAAGGAAGGCAGGAAAGTCTGTTTCGTGGGCGATGGGATCAACGACTCGATCGCTCTCAAGAAGGCCAATGTGTCGATCTCGTTGCGGGGCGCTTCGTCGATCGCGACCGACACGGCCCACATTGTCTTCATGGAGCAGGGGCTATCCAAGCTCTGCGATCTGCGCGACATCGCCCGCGACCTGGATCGGAACGTGAAGCGAAGCTGGGGCATGATTCTCGTACCCAACATTGCATGTATCGCCGGCGTCTTTACAATGGGGTTCGGAATCATGGCCTCGGTCATCACCAACAATGTCTCGGCGATCGGCGCCCTGGCCAACGGCATGCTGCCGTTAAGGAAAATTGCCCAGATCGAGGCAGAGAAGAAACACGAACAGGAGATGAGGCAAGCCTATGGCCTGGCGAGAAAAGCTGTATGAGCGGCGGCTCAAGCGTCCCGTGGACAACCCGACGCTCGAGGCCATCCGCTCCGAGTTTCATCGGCGGCAGCACGAGATCCCGGTGCCCTCGGAACTGCTCCAGAACCCGGCCAAGCCCGAGATGACCATCAAGACGAGATGGCTCTCGTTCGTCGTCCAGTTCAGCAAGGAGACACTGAGGGTTGACGCCGAGCTCTCGCTGGCCGCCAAGATGCTGGCCACCCATGAGAACCGGCAGGTCGCCGTTCAGTTCATCGACAGCATCGCCAATGACTTGAACCTGTGACGCCTCGCGCGACTCTGTGCCGGGAGATTTCCCGGCACAGTACCTATTCAGGCGGGACCCTCAAGATGAATTGGACTTCCCACACCCATGCCGCGTCGGGGCGACGGTTCAAACTCCGGCCCAAGGTTCGTGAGCAGCCACTGACTCCGGAAACTCCACGATTTCACGTCTTCTTGATCGATACCGGCTGGAATGGGCCTGTCTCCAAGGTCCTCCACAAACACATACCCCTGTTTCATCACTACCATCCGCAGGACCCTGTTTACATATTGACCCGGGAACAGTCGATCAAGATCCTCAAGACGGCTCCCGAGCACATCGGCCGTGATCCGATGATCGTGGTCTATGACATCTACCGTCCCAAGGAGAACCAGACCAAGGAAAAGGCGAATTACCATGGCTTTCGCCTGAACCTGGGCATCATCAAGCACCCCGAGCAGGCCCTGCGAAAATTGCAGGATTTCCTCAAGTTCGTCGCCATGCACCGCACGGCCGACTGCCTGTCGTGCGAGGTCGAGCGCGAGCTGCACCGCGAGGGCCTGGGTAACATGGTGAAGCTGCTCCGGGAAGCCTCCGAAGCGTCGCTCGAACTACTCTAACCGTCCATGAACTTCACACGAGGACGTGACCATGAATGAAGAAGGTATTCCGATCTTCCCGCTCCTTATCGCCTCGTTGGTTCTTTGCTATTTCGGACTCGAGGTGAATCGGCATCGCAACAAGCTGCGCTCGATCTTCAACGTGTTCGATCGCGAAGAGAGCGCGATCGCCGCCGTGCTCGAGCAGTGGGTCGAGAGTGGCGAGCTCGAGCCGCTCGTGGTTTCTACTCCACTTGATTGACGACAGGTCCCGTCTGCCGTACAGACTTCCTCGGAGCCTTCCTCTCCACCTCTTGCCCCGAGTCCCGCATGGTGATCGACGCCAAACCCCACGAAAAGGCAACGCAACCCTCCCGGGTCGGAGTGAGCTGGGGGTCTCAGAGACTCGAGCTCCGCGACGAGGAGGTCTTTGGTACGACAGGGGCCGAACTTTGCGGCCGCTTCCTGCTGCGCGTTTTCTCGGTCGAGGAAGTACGCAGCGTTCAGATCGATCGTCCCCAATCCACGGCCGTCATCCGCTATGAGCGAGGCAAGCTGGGCGCCGTCGACCTGATGCAGCGGCTGGCGGCCGCGCTGCGGGGCATACACGAGGCCGCGCCCGGGCCTCAGGCCGTCAGTCTCCTGCCGCAGGACCTGGCGAAATCGAGATTGACGATCCATCGCCACCGCGGCCTCCTGTCCACGTGGGAGGTGGTCGGGGATCAGCCCGGCGTGCTCTGCCTGCGGCACGAGATCGTGGCGGCAGACTCCGCTCTTGCCCGGCGAATCGCCCACCGGATCGAGTCGGTTCACGGGGTGCTCAGCAGCGTGGTTCGGCCGCTCTCCGGAACCTTGAAGATCCGCTTCGATCCGGCACAGACCCGGACCGAGCGGCTCTTGAGAGCCCTCGAATCGGCGCCGGACTCGCTGCCGATCGAGATCGCCGCGGGCGGTGAACCGGTCCCGGTCCAGTTTGGCCTGGTCAACACGGCCGTCGCGCTTTCGGTCGTGAGCGATTTCGTGGCTCCCTCGGTCTGGCCGGCGACCGCTGCGCTCCTGGTCGGGACGAACCTGAGGATGTTCCGCGACGCAGCGAGCCAGTTGGGTCGTGGTCAACTCGGCTTGCCCGTGCTTTACACCACCATTGCCGCGGGCACGCTCGCCACCGGACAGTTCCTTCCCTGGGCCGCGATGAACTGGATGTTGCGGCTCTGGAAGCGACAGTACCAGCAGCAGCTTGCCAGCGCCCGGCGACGGCTCCTCGGAGAGGTCATCCAGCAACAGCGCTTTGCCCGGGTCGAGGCCGCGGGCGGGGTCGAGGTCGAGGTCCCGGCCGAGCGGCTTGCTCCCGGAGACGTGATCCTGGCTTCGGTGGGTGAAAAGCTCTGCGTCGATGGCCGGATCATCAAGGGGCACGGGCTGATCGACGAACGGGTCGTTCGGGGAGCCATGGGAATGACCCGCAAGGGCCCCGACGAGGCAGTCTACGCGGGTTCAATCGTGCTCAGCGGTGATTTTCAGGTCGAAACGCGCGGGGAAGGACCGAAGAGCCGCGCCGCAACTTTGGCTCGCGCCGCCCTGACCGCGGCGAACCACCAGCTAGGCATCAAGACGCCCACGCTCAAGGGAGAGAGATTCGCGAGCCGCGTGGTCGGGCCGACGCTGGCGGCGGCCGGGTTGGGATTTTCTCTGGGTGGAGCTCCGACGGCACTGGCGATCCTGGACACGGACTATGCTTCAGGCCCCGGCCTGGCCTACTCCCTCGAAACCCTCCAGGCTCTGTCGCTCTGCTATCAGCACGGTATCGTGGTGCGCGACCCGGAGGCCATCGATCGGCTGGCGAAGGTGGACGTACTCTTCCTTGATCATCACCCCGCGCTCGAATCGCTCGAGCCGGAAATCGCCTCGGTGCGGGTCTTTCCCGGGCATACCGAGTTCCAGATGCTGCGGTACGCGGCCTCCGCGCTGCGCGATCTGGATGACGAGCGGGCCGGGGCCCTCCGGGCGGCCTGCCGGTCGCGGCGAATCACCTTGCTGGATCGAATCCCCACCAGTTACGACACGGACGTGACCCTGATCCATCGGGACCAGGTGATCAAGGTTGGCAATCTGGGGGGCCAGGGGCCGGAGGCTAACCCGGCCGCGGGTGCTCGCGGCGGGCCTCAGACCAGAGTCATTGATTCCTTGATGGTCGGAGTCAACGGCCAGATTGCCGGCCTGATTGATTTTCATCCCTCGTCCCGTCTGGTGGCCGCGACCGCCCTTCAGGAGCTGCGAGGAAAAACGCAACATCCCCTGGCTATCGGGCTGATCTCCGAGAGCGACGAGCCCCGACTCCGCCACCTCGCGACGCGATTGGGAGTCGATTTTCATCACGGCGGACTCACGACCGACGACCTGGTTCAGCTCATTCGCGGCTGCCGCAAGCGCGGGCTCAAGGTCGCCTACGCCGGTGAGTGCTTGCTCCGCACCCGGGCCGCCCAGGAAGCCGACGTGGCCATCTCACTCGACGCTGATGGTCTGGAGAACCTGGATCGCAACCCCGCTGGGATCGTCCTGCTCCAGCCCGATCTCGCCCGGCTGGGCGTGCTCCACGAAGTCGCGCGGATCCATCGCCGGCGCCTCCTGGTGGCCCAGGGCTCGGCCTGGATCCCCAACCTCTTCTGTGTCGCCGGGGCGTTCTTCCTCGGTTTCTCGTCGCTCACGACGGTGGCAATCACCAACCTGGGCACATACAGCACCTACGCACGCACGTCGGCCGCGATTCGGGGGCTCGAACAGCAGCTCGCCCGGGTCTCGAGACGCCGGGTATCCCGGATCGCAAGCTGACGATGGAGGGAATCTTGACGCCGGCCACACTGATGACTTTGGAGAGTGAGAGCCAGCAATCGCCAGACCATGAACCAGGTCGGG
The DNA here is from genome assembly GCA_049579985.1 of Isosphaeraceae bacterium. GTDB lineage: Bacteria > Planctomycetota > Planctomycetia > Isosphaerales > Isosphaeraceae > Aquisphaera. Next base: position 6,962 of record JBAUOX010000252.1, read on the forward strand.
CCGTCTCGGAGCCACCGCCCACCGGCGGCGAGCAGTCGAAACCGTCCGGCCACCCCGAGCAGGTCTACGCGGAATCTGTCTTGACTCCCGAAGAGGAAGCCGAGCTCCGCCGGATCAAGGATCTTCCCCGGGAAGTGGGCGTCATGCTCATGACCGTGGGAGTGCTGGGCATCATTCTCCCCGGAGTCGTCGGCACTCCGGCCGCCATCGCCGGCGGGCTCGTCCTCTGGCCCAAGGCGTTCGGCAAGGTCGAAAACTGGTTCGAGAAGCGATTCCCCCAGATCCACAAGCAAAGCCTCTATCAAATCAACCGTTATCTCAACGACCTCGAGAGCCGCTACCCCGACGCGACTCGTCGTGAATGATCCGCGCAACGAGAATTCCCCTTCCGCTGAACCGCAAGTTCAAGACCCGGCCGCAACTTCGCACGACCGCGTTGCGCGGTCGATCCAAAAGACCAAGTCCGAGTTCACAAGCCTGAAGCGCAAGCGAATGGCGTTCGAAAATACATATCTTTCAATGTCCTTCGCTTGCGCTTCAGGCTTGTCGCAAGCGACTTCCCCGGCATCGTTTGCATTCTCGACGCCGATCGATCTGGCGCTGTAGAATCACAGTCTCGTGTGGCAATTTGCCTCACACCCATGGAGAATTTCTCGTGTGGCAGTTCGCTGTACAACTTTGTCTGACCCAGTGGGAGTGAATCATGGCTACCGGAGCCCGAGATGCCCGGCTCAACTTCCGGCTGCCGACCGATCTCAAGAAGGTTATCGAGGAGGCCGCCGCCACGCTGGGACAGTCCGTCAGCGACTTCGCCGTTAGCACCCTCGTTCGGCAGGCCCGAACCGTTATCGAGCAAAGGAACGTGACGGTCCTGGGCGACCGGGACCGGGATCCCTTCATCGCCCTCTTGGACGACGCCGAAGCCAGGCCAAACCCGGCACTACTCAAGGCCGCCAAGAGGTACAAGAAGCAGCTTGGCTGAAATCCCTGGCGACGACTGGATCATTGAGCGGCTCGGGTCGAATCACGACCGGTCGCTATTCAACTGCGGCAACCCCGTGCTCTCCGACTGGCTCAAGCTGAGAGCCAGCCAGTTCGAGAAGCGGGACCTAGCTCGAACCTACGTCGCCACCAGGAGGGGCGAGACTGTCGTCCTCGGCTACTATGCGATCTCGAACCACCGGGTCACCCACGCGGCTCTCCCCGCCGATCAGGCGAAGGGATTGCCCCGACTGGACGTGCCTGTGGTCCTCCTTGGTCGCCTCGCCGTGGACGGGTCTGCCAGGGGGAGAGGGTTGGGTTCCCTCCTGCTAATCGATGCATTACGACGGGCTGAATACCTCTCGGGACAGGTCGGAATCCGGGCGGTCGAAGTCGATGCGATCGATGAAGCGGCCCGGAACTTCTACCTGAAGTTTGGGTTCGCTCCCTTGCTCGACAACCCGCATCATCTCTTTCTGCCGATGCACGTGATTCGCAAACTCGGACTGCCGCCTCTCACACCCTGAGAAGAACGGGCACCATTTTCCCCCAACGACCCGACACAGCAAGGGTTATTGGTGTCAGGATTATTGGTGTCAGTTCTTTTTT
>JBAUOX010000253.1:0-1885 GCA_049579985.1 Isosphaeraceae bacterium
GGCATAAACCTCAAGGATTGTCGCCCCATATCGACCGAGTTCGCCAGTCGGCGTCTTCCTCATGGTATGAGGGACGCTAACGGCTCGAATCCCTCGACAACCTATCTTCGTAGCGAGATATGATACAGTGCTGAACACATCAGTTCCACGCCACCCACTGTCCAAATATGCGGTCCAGTTGCTTGCGGACGGAAAGAACAAGAACCGACGAGCTTCCACGCTTGTAAGTGGAAGCAGGTACTCAACCTTCGTCGGCAAGTCACCAACGACCTCCCGCCTATCGAGACGAACTCCACGTCCCGATTGAATGGGAAGCTGCCATTCCTGAAATGCATCTGCTGTTGTCTTCGCATCGCACTCAAGAAAACCGATCTCTGATGTAACCGGGGCGTAGCGATCATCAAAAAGCTGGCTTGGCATCAATTGACCGTCCTCAAAATAACTGTGCCATTGGGATCATTCGCCATGATGCGGGTTAGATGCCCCGGTCCTCGTGTGGATGAGGTAGTGTCATACTCCACATAGACACGCCTACCATTGGCATCGGTGTATTGCAAGTCGGGTCGATTCGTTCCGACACGCTGCCCCGCAGCATTTACCTGTTCTTGGTTTACTCGGAAGTCCGTTGCATCCTGTGCCCTCGCCGCAACGATGTCGACCTGCATTGCGGCGTTTTGCGGGGGACTGTTTCCAATACATCTATTCAACGGTCGTACAGGTGGAGCAGTCGGGTTTACGTTGATGTCTTGTGGCGGTCGTAGAAAAAAACATGGCCAGTGATTTTCTTTGATCACAAACTCCTGATCCTCGGGCAGGCCATCGGACTCTTTTCCCCGGCTCATGCGTCCCTGGATCTGCACGCAGCCTGGCTCTGAGTTCTTGCCGGCTCGCTCCAGCTTCATTCGCCAGGCGATCGGCTGCGGATAAGCGTTGAGGTCGAGCTCGATGTTGGCCGTGTCGGCCAAGAACGGTTCTTCGAGTCCCTCGATGCGAAACCGGAGCCTGCCGTCAACGACCCGCACCAGCAGGGTCAGTTGCGGCTCGGCCTTGAGGATCGGTTTGAGAGTCTCGAGCAGATCCACGCTGCCGCTGGCCGACCGCTCGATGTCCACCGCGGCATGATCGAGCGTAAGCGTCGCGGATGCAGGCCGGGTCAACACGATCTGACGAAGGCTCCAACTAAAATGGCCCTGGGGCGAGACGACGATGTCATCGCCCTGGGCATCTCGCAATACCAGTCCGTCGATCTCCGTGGGTCGATTCCAGAACACGCTCAGGTGTTCAAACCGGACGGCTCCCGGAGCCAGCACCCGGCTGGCCAGGCTGGCCAGCAGCCGCTGCATCGCGGGAACTTCGATGATCCAGGGCAGCGCAGGCAGCAAGGCGAGGAGGCCGGCCAGACCGCCCATCGCCGCGACGAACAACCAGCGTACCCAGCGGCGGCGCGGCTTCGGAACGTCCTGAGACAATGTCCTAGGGTCCATTCGACTCTTCGCCCTCGGGGTCTTGCCGAACCAGGATCCGATCGACCTTGACCCGGCACTCACCATCCATCTTAACCTGTTGCCACTCAAAGGACAATTCGGTGTCAGTTCATCATTATTGAAAGGACAATTCGGTGTCAGTTCATCATTATTGCTTCCCTTGCATCAAGTCGGTAAGTTGGATTCATGGGAAGACTTCCAAGACCGACAGGCGACGACCTTATTTACCACGCGATCAACCGCGGGAACAACCGAGCCGATGTCCTCGGCCCCTACGGCGAACGGGATATGTTCCTTGGCGATCTCGCCCGCACCAAGGCACGGTATCCTTTCGCGCTCTTCGGCTACTGCTTGATGTCCAACCATTTTCATCTGCTTCTCAAGCCGGCCCCCGGGCAGTC
>JBAUOX010000254.1:0-8224 GCA_049579985.1 Isosphaeraceae bacterium
CGCAGGCCGAGGCGTTGGCCTTCGGCAAGACGCCCGAGCAGGTCAAGGCCGAGGGCACGCCTGATTGGCTCGTGCCCCACCGAGTCTTCGAGGGCAACCGGCCGTCGAACACGATCCTGGCCGAACGACTCACTCCGGAAACGCTCGGCGAGCTTGTTGCCTTGTACGAGCATAGCGTCTTCACCCAGGGCGCCATCTGGAACATCGACTCGTTCGATCAGTGGGGTGTCGAGCTGGGCAAGGTGCTAGCCCAGCGCATCATCCCGGAACTCGAGAGCGTGGCAGAACCCAAGCTTGGTCATGATAGTTCAACGAATAGCCTGATCCGTCGCTACCGTAGGCTCAAGGAAACCTCAGCATGACTCCTGGGATTAGCCAACGCTTTTAAAAATGAGTGAACTCCTTTGAGAATATTCGCGCCGCGGGCAGAGGATAAGTAAAAGCTCCATGTGCGGCACCGCAAGCAATAGCCGCTACACGGAAACGGAGGATCAGCAATGTCCAAGTCCGGATACCTCTGGGCCATCGGATTCGACGACATGGGTCGGGCCGCTCAGTTCCGGGACGAGATCACCAGGCTCGGCTGGGAGAAGCACTGCCTTATCCTCCTGGACGTGGCGGTAGCCGTGCGCTACCCCGACGGATCCTTCACGTTGAATGGAGAGCCGTTCGTCGACGTGAACAACATCGTCGGCTGCAAAGCGTGTTTTCTCGCGGGTCTGGCGCTAGGCGCCCCGCCGTTGACCGGCGCGGCCGCCCGCTTCGTCCTTGGCAGTTTTGGCGCCGACGCGGTTGCGGGAATGATCAGCGACAACTTCGTCCGAGAGGTGAAGCGTCTGATCAAGCCAGGGACTTCGGTGCTATTTGTCCTGGACGACGGAGGGGACATGGATGCCATTCTGCACGCGATACGAGGACTGGGCGGGACGGTATTGAAGTCTAACAACGTTGACTTGGAGCGGGTAAAGCTGATTCAGGCCACGCTGGCCGCTTCAGCCGGCACAACCCAATCGAATGATCTGTAAATCCAGGAAAAAATCGCCGCCAAGTAACTGCGAGGTGGAGAGAGCACGATGAGCGAATCCCAATCCGACGCACTGGTATTCTTCGGTGCAACGGGCGATCTGGCTTACAAGAAGATCTTCCCGGCGCTCCAGGCCATGTTGAAGCACGGCCACCTGAACGTGCCGGTGATCGGCGTGGCCAAGTCAGGCTGGAATCTCGACCAGTTCCGGGCGCGGGCACGCGACAGCGTCGAGACACACGGGGGACTTGATCCCGCGACGTTCGACAAGTTATCTGGCTTGCTGCGCTATGTTGACGGGGACTACAAAGACCCGGTAACGTTTCAAGCAATCCGCAATGAGCTCGGCTCTGCCGAGCGGCCGGCATACTACCTTGCCATCCCTCCTGGGCTATTCGGGCTCGTCGTGGAGCAACTCGCCAAGTCGGGCTGCACCAAAGGCGCCCGCGTCATTCTCGAAAAGCCCTTCGGCCGAGACCTCGGCTCGGCACAGGAGCTCAACCGGATTCTGCTCGCGACCTTCAACGAGACGGCGATCTTCCGCATCGACCATTATCTCGGGAAGCGGCCGGTCCAGAATCTCTTCTTCTTCCGGTTCGTGAACTCGTTCCTGGAGCCGTTCTGGAACCGCAACCACGTCGAGAGTGTGCAGATCACCATGGCCGAGGACTTCGGAGTGCAGGGTCGGGGTGCATTCTACGATGAGACGGGCACCATCCGCGACGTCGTTCAGAATCACCTTTTTCAAGTCCTTGCAAACCTGGCCATGGAGGCGCCTGCGCGAACCGACAGCGAATCGGTCCGAGATGAAAAGGTCAAAGTTTTGAAGGCGATTGGGGCGTTGGATCCGAAGGACGTCGTCCGCGGGCAGTTCCGTGGCTACAGGAACGAGAAAGGTGTGGCACCGCACTCCCGGATCGAAGCCTTCGCCGCGCTGCGGCTGGAAGTCAATTCCTGGCGCTGGCAAGGTGTCCCGTTTTACATTCGAGCTGGGAAATGCATGCCGGTGACTTGCACGGAGGTCGTTGTCCGCCTGCGGCAACCACCGGTCGTTTTTACCACCTGTTGTTCCGGGCCGAACTACTTTCGCTTCCGTATCAGCCCTGAGGTGACGATCGCGCTGGGTGCGACAGTCATGGACCGTGAAGAGAGGATGATCGGCCGACCGACGGAATTGCTGGCGAGCCGTGAACCCAGTGCGGGTGAGATGGATGCGTACGAACGCATTCTAGGGGACGCCATGGACGGAGACGCCACCCTGTTTGCCCGGGAGGACTATGTGGAAGAAGCATGGCGCATCGTCGATCCGGTGCTGAAGGCGAGTACTCCCGTCTACGAATACGAGCCGAATAGTTGGGGGCCGAGTCAAGCCTATCAGCAAGTCTCACCTCCCGGCGGCTGGCACAACCCAATCGTGACAGGCTGAATCGGATCGGAGGCACTCTCATGAATCTTGAAGTTCTGGCCGATGCCTACCGCGCGGCAGCACTGCTGGGAACGAACTGAGATGGGAGGATGAATAATGGGAATCGCAACCGGTCACGGTGAGCTTGGCGTCGACCAGGACCTGGCAAGCGGCCCAGACTCATACGCTCCGAAAACTCGGATCTTGATCCTCGGTGGCGGCTTCGGTGGGGTCTACACCGCACGACACCTGGAGAAGCTTTGCAAGCGCCGTGCGGATGTCGAAATCGTCCTTGTGAGCCGCGACAACTTTCTCGTCATGACGCCGCTGCTGTTTGAGGTTTGCTCGGGAATACTTGACGCAAGGCACTGCTCCTTTCCCATCCGTGCCTTTCTACGAACCACCCGGTTCATCGAGGCCACGGTTCAGGGCATCGACCTGCAGCGCCGGGTGGTCCACGTGGCCGCTGGCGACCGGAACGGCGAACTGGCCTACGACAATCTGGTCCTGGCTCTCGGGGCCATGACCAACCAGAAAATGATCCCCGGTTCGGAGCACGCCTTCACGTTCAAGACCCTGGCCGACGCCTTCCTCCTTCGCAACCACATGATCGAGCGCTTCGAGCGAGCCGACGTGGAGCCAGATCGAGAGCGCAAGCGCAGATTGCTCACGTTCGTGATCATCGGAGGAGGGCTGGTCGGCGTCGAGCTATTCGGTGAACTGACCGCGTTGGTGGACGAGATCACTCCACTATACCGACACGTGAGCCGCGACGAGGTCCGGTTCGTCCTCCTCCAAGCGGGTGACCGGATCATGCCGGAAATCGACACAAAGCTGGCGGATTATGGAGCCCGTGTTCTGGGCGGACGGCGAGGAGCGGAAATCCGGGTCCACGCCCCTGTGCGGGCCATAGAGCCTGGCAGGGTCCACTTGCCTGACGAAACGATTGACGCGGAAACCATTGTCCTGGCAGCCGGTATCGTCCCCAACCCGGTAGTCGCCGGCCTGCCTGTGGAGAAGGACAAGCACGGGCACATCGTTGTCGAGGGAACCATGCGCTGCAAGAGCCACCCGGAGGTGTGGGCGCTTGGCGATTGTGCGTTGGTCCCTGCTCCTGACGGAAAGCCTTACCCGAACCTCGCCCAGCATGCCTTGCGAGAGGCCAAGGTGTTGGCTTACAACGTCTGCGCCGTCCTGAACGGCCGTCCGCCCCGGCCGTTCGTCTACGACACCCTGGGGATGATGGGTTCCTTGGGACACAGTCAAGCGTTCGGCCAGCTCCTCAAGGTACGCGTGCACGGCTTCTTAGCGTGGTTTGTCCGTCGGACGTATTACCTGCTCCAGATGCCGGGTTGGAGCCGGCGACTACGCATCATGAGCGACTGGACCTTTGCGCTCTTGTTCCGGCCGGACATCGTGAAGATCAGCCTGGATAGCGAAACGATCCTGCTTCTCCGTGAAACCGCGGCAGGGGTCGCCTCCGAGAACAAGAGAGGCGAGGATACCTCCGAGTCGGCCAAGTCCTTCCTGGCTGGCGTGAATGACGCCAGGCCATCTGGCCTGAACGTATGAACGGATGAACAGTCACCAGGGTTATCAGGAAACAGTCAACATGAATGATTCGGCCCGAATTCAATACGACGAGGAGGGCAGGGGAGGCCGCAACGATCCTCTCCATGAATCCTTCGGCAGGAGCTCCCAAAAAAGCCGTTTTGATCTGAGTTTTGTTCCCCGGGAAAACGTGTGACTTGCTGGCAACCGTCTCGTTCGCGTTTCGATAATGCCAGACAAGACGCCGTTAATTCACTGTGCCGGTGGGCATCAACCACGAGCGATCGATTTCGTCCGCAAACTGAACGAGAAAAGGGAGACACGACTATGAACGGCGCACAAGCATTATTCAAAGCACTCACCGACGCCGGGCTCGACACCTGTTTCGCCAATCCCGGCACATCTGAGATGCAGCTCGTTTACGAAATTGGGCTGACCAAAGACGTGCGCCCCGTTCTCTGCCTGCAGGAGAATACGGTCACCGGGGCGGCCGACGGCTACGCGCGCATGGCCGGCAAACCCGCTTTTACGCTGCTGCATGTGGCCGCTGGTTTCGCCAACGGAATTGCGAATCTCCAGAACGCGGGCCGGGCCAACACGTCGGTAGTCAACATCGTGGGTGCGAACGCGACCTACCATCAGCCCAATTACCCCGAACATGAACTAATCAACGGCCATATCGTTGACCTGGCACGCGTCGTCTCGCATTGGGCGCACCAAGCCAAATCGGCCAGCGATTTGGCCGTACTCGGGGCGCTGGCAACGCGCTACGCCCGGATTGGTGCCGGGAAGATTTGCACGGTGATCGCCCCCACCAACTGCCACTGGGATCCGGCTGTCGCTCCGCCGGTGCCTGCCGGGCCGATGGAGTCTCCGAAAGTCTCCCCTCAGACCATTCAGGATGCTGTTGGGCTGCTGACAAACGGCAAGAAGACGGGAATCGTGCTGGGCAGCCACTCGATGTATGGCGACGGACTGGAGCTGGCCGGGCGCATCGCCGCGAAAACAGGTGCCGATTTGCTGGGAGAGGCCAGCCCTTCCCGCTTCGCCCGAGGAGAGGGCCGCGTTCCGGTCCAACTCATTCCATATCTCCCGGAGCATGCTCTCCCGGTTCTGAAACGGTATCAGCAGCTTATCCTCGTGGGCGCGCTTTTCCCGGTTACGACCTTCGCTTATAAAGGCCAGCCGCTCTCGAAAGTCCCCGAAGGCTGCGAAGTGTCCACGCTCGCAACCGTTGATCACGACATTTTGTCCGCGCTAAGCGATCTGGCGAAGGCAGTCGGCGCACCCTCGCAACCGGCCGCGCGCCAGGCACGATCAAAAAGCTCTCTGCCTGCGGGGGTTCTAACCGATGCTGCCATTGGACAGAGCGTCGGTATGTTGCTCCCGGAGAACGCAATTATTGTGATGGAATGCCCCACGACGGAACCGGCAATCTATCAATACACAGAAGGAGCCCGGGCGCACGACTATCTGCAAGCGAGTACTGGCGGCGCCATCGGTAGCGGATTGCCGGTGGCGTTGGGAGCCGCCGTTGCGTGCCCGGACCGCAAGACCGTCCTCTTCGAAGGCGACGGGAGTGGGATGTATACGAACCAGGCGCTCTGGTCGATGGCGAGGGAGAAGGCCAACGTCATCGTTGTCATCCTCAAGAATGACAACTACGCAATCCTGGAAATCGAATTGGCACGGGTTCGCGACGGCGACTCCAACGACAAGATGCAATCGATGATGAATCTGAACAATCCGACGATCGATTGGGTCAAGATAGCAGAAGGACAGGGCGTGCCGGCCAGCCTCGCAACGACAGCAGAAGAGTTCCATAAGCAGTTCGAAGCGGCGCTGCGCACCAAAGGACCCCGTCTAATCGAGGCCCAAATTGTACAGAACATTCAACCAATGATCGATCTCATTCGCAGATCCAAGTGACAGCGGATGAACGAAGAACCCCCCGCCCGGTTCCCACGTCCGCCTGGAAGGACCTTCACCCGGTCCTTCCAGGTCGGGCATCCTGATGCGAAGCGCACAATTACAAAGCCGGGCTCTCATTAACTGAGACAAACTTGGATTATTCCCATGACGCAGCTTGAAGCCGCTCGCAAGGGCATCATCACCGAGGAGATGGCCATACCGAAAGCCATTCGAATCTACGAGACTGGCGGCCCCGAGGTCATGCGCTGGGAGGACGTCGATGTCGGCGAGCCGGGCGAGGGGCAGGCCCGCATTCGGCATACCGCCGTCGGGGTCAACTACATCGACACCTACCACCGCTCGGGCCTGTATCCGCTCCCCCTGCCGACCGGGTTGGGGAGCGAGGCGGCGGGAGTCGTCGAGGCGGTGGGCCCCGGCGTCACGGTAGTCAAACCCGGCGACCGTGTGGCATACGCCGATGGCGGGCCCGGGTCGTATGCCGAGGCGCTGGTGCTGCCGGCCAGCGTCCTGGTCCCGATACCCGAAGGGGTGTCGGACGAGACGGCCGCCGCCGTGATGCTCAAGGGGATGACCGCCCAGTTTCTGATCCGCCGGACATACCCGGTAAAGGCGGGCGAGACGGTCCTGTTCCATGCCGCCGCCGGAGGGGTCGGGCTGATCGCCTGCCAGTGGCTGAAGGCCCTCGGGGCGACCGTGATCGGCACGGTCGGCTCCGACGAGAAGGCGGCGATCGCCAAGGCCCACGGGTGCGAGCACGTGATCGTCTCCACCCGGGAAAACATCCCCAAGCGCGTGCGGGAGATCACCGGCGGGGCGGGCGTTCCGGTAGTGTACGACTCGGTCGGCAAGGACACGTTCTTGGCCTCGCTCGATTGCCTGAAGCCGCTCGGCCTGATGGTCAGCTTCGGGAACTCCTCTGGGAAGGTGACGCCGTTCGACATCGGCATCCTGTCCCAGAAGGGCTCGCTCTACCTGACCCGGCCCACCCGGGCGACCTACACGGCTACCCGTGCGGACCTGGAGGCGACCGCCCGTGAGGTGTTCGAGGTTATCCGGGAGGGCAAAGTGAAGGTCGAGATCCGGCACCGCTACCCGCTCGCGGAAGCCGCGCAGGTTCACCGCGATTTGGAAGGCCGCAAGACCGTCGGCTCGATCGTGATGGTGCCCTAACGGGGTGACCGGGCCGCCAGTTCCTCCTCGTACATCGCGTAGGCCCTCTGGCGGGTCTTCTCCGGCCGTGTTGCGTGCGCTGAAGGGCTTGTGGAATGTCGGTCAGGGCGGCGGGATTTGAACTCATGACCTCGCTTTCGTCTTCGACCGATTAATTGGCGCGCGCCTCACCGAAGCCTCGCAGCGGCGTCGGGGCTTCCGTGGCGGCCAATAAGGTAAAAGGGATTCGCGCCGGTTTGTGCCACGACCATTATTCGGTCCGCCAAGGTGTCGAAGACGACGACATGAACGTCCTTTGCCTGGGCGGAAGAGTCATGGGAATCGAGGTTGCCTGGGATCACGCTCAGAGCTTCATTTCGGCGACCTTCAGCGGCGCCGAGCGACACGTCCGACGCCTGACCAAGGTGGCCCGGCTCGAGGATCCCTCAACCTCAATCAAATTAGTTGATCGGATCAGCTCGGTTGGGAGGACCACCGTTGCAACAAGCTCGCCAAGGCGGTCGGCCGACGGCTTGCCGAGGCAGGTTACGCGGTTATCACAGGGCGGTTCAGCGGCATGGTTCAAATCCTGGGTTTTTCAGGTAACAGTACGGACCGTCCCCGGGCCTCGACGGTGGAGGTTCTTTCGGTCGTCGGACCGATAGCCGACTCAGGAACGCTGGAAGCGGTTCCAGCCCAGCATGTTTCACCCGTGCGGGTGGGGTTGACCTCTCAACTGATACCGATCGTGAAAAGAGAGCCAGTTTTGATCGTCAGGCGAGCGCCACCGACAGTGTCTCCTTCCTTGGTCTCTTCCCTCCCAAGGCGAACAAAACCGTCTTCTTCTTTGTCTCGTTCTACCAAGGAGCGACGCGGTCCGGAATCTTGTTCCTCGTTTCGATCGAGCGAGGAACCTCACGCCGGGTTTACCATCGTCGTCCTTGGCTGTCTGACATGAGCCAGCTTGGGGGTGCTCCCTGTCGGTTTCTTGCGCGCCCTGGCTGTGGCACGCGTCGGTGTGTCGGACCGACGCGCACAGCCTCCGGCTTCAAGAGTGCATCGGCTTGGCCGTGGTCGTGAGGCGTGTTTGCAAATGCTCGTATAGGCGGCGTGGGCCAGTATCGGCCACGGTGAAGCGCGAGATACAATTTCCCAGACAGCAA
>JBAUOX010000255.1:0-2218 GCA_049579985.1 Isosphaeraceae bacterium
TGGGTCTCTTGCGTGTAACGGTTGGCCCGATCGACGACCTCCAGCCAGATGCGCTGCAACACGGTGCTGTAATCGAACGCGATCATCGCTTCGCGCAGCTCGCCGACGAACGCCGGGAAGTCGAGCCCGCTCCGCCATGCGGCCAGGTCGATTCCCTCGGTGCTGCCCAGCCGGCCCTCGAAGTACTTGACGCACATCGTCAGGATCCGGCTGTACAGATTCCCCAGGTTGTTGGCCAGGCCGCTGTTATAGACATCGGCGAACCGCTCGAACGAGAACTCCCCGTCGCCGCCGAAGGGGCACTGGCTCATGAAGTAGAAGCGGAACGCCTCGGACGAGAACTTGCTGATGAGGTCCATCGGCTCGACCACGTTGCCCAGGCTCTTGCTCAGCTTCTGGACCTCTCCGGTCTCCTCGTTCTTGCGATAGACAAACCCGTGTCCGAAGACCTTGCGGGGCGGCTCAACGCCCGCCGACATCAGCATCGCCGGCCAGAGTGCGCAATGGAACCGCGTGATATCCTTGCCGATCACGTGCACGTCGGCCGGCCAGAGGCGGCGAAAGCGCTCTTCATCGGTCCCATAGCCGATCGCCGTGATGTAGTTGAGCAGGGCATCGAACCAAACGTAGATCGTCTGGCTTGGGTCGAAGGGAACCTCGATGCCCCAGGCGAACCCCCTGCGAGTGACGGCCACGTCCTTCAGCTCGGTCTCGACCAGGTTGACGATCTCGTTGCGGCGGCTTTCGGGCTGAATGAACTCGGGATGTGAAGCGTAATAATCGAGCAGGCGTTCACGATACGCCGAGAGCCGGAAATAGTAGTTCTCCTCCTCGACCCAGGCCAGCGGCGTGTTCGGGTGGTTGGGGCACTTGCCGCCCGCCTCGGACACTTCCTTCTCGGTCTTGAACGACTCGCAGCCGGTGCAGTAATGCCCCGCGTAGACGCCCTTGTAGATGTCGCCGGCGTCGTGCACGGCCTGGATGAACTTGCGGCAGCCGACGTGGTGCCGCTCTTCGCTGGTCTGGATGAAATCGTCGTTCGAGATCTCGAGCGCGCGCCAGACCTCCTGGAACTGCCGGGCCATGTCGTCCACGTAAGGTTTGGGTTCGAGGCCAAGCTCCCGGGCACGCAGGGTCACCTTGTTGGTGTTCTCATCGTTCCCCATCAGGAAGTGAACCGAGGCGCCCTCCATGCGGCGAAACCGGGCCTGGACGTCGGCCCCGATCTTCTCGAACGCCGTGCCGATATGCGGCCGGCTGTTGGGGTAATCGATCGCCGTCGTGATGTAAAACCGCGTCGCATCTGCCATCGTGCCGTCCCGATCCTCGATCTTTGGTTCACCAATTCGTGCCGCGTCTTCTCCTCTGGCGGGCGAAGCGCGCCGATGCTCCATCATCCTGGACACCGGCAACCCCCCAAGGTTCTGCCGCGCGATTCAAAGACAGATCAGTCTACCAGAACCCGAGTGGCGAGTGGCGAGTGCCGTGGGCGGTGGGGCGTGGAGCGTGGAGCGTGTCAGATCCTCAGCCACGTCCTGCATGACCGCCAGACTCCTGAGCCAGAAACGGTCCGAGCGAGGACAGAAGTGCTGGCAGCCCGTTGAGTTGGGTATCCATGGCCTGAGAAGCTGGGGCCGCAACTGGTCTTGAAAAGTCCGAGAAACGCGGAGTTCAGGCAGACAGAAACGGTCCGAGCCCGCCGCCCACCCCTGCCGGGGGCCCGGTGGCCAAGCCGGAGATTGGCACGGCGGATCGCCTTGGTTCGAGGAGGAGTCGAGCCCGGCCGGATGGCGCGAGTTGTTGACGCCGTGGGGAGACGAGCGAGTTCGCAGTCTTTCCCACCGCGGAGCGGTTTCGTTCAAGTAGACTTTCTGAAGTTTTTTCAGCCGTCAATGCCTTCGTTGGACCCCCGCATCTCTTCGTCATAAGTTCTAATCTGACAACGATAAACACCGGCACAATTGGCTCTGTTCTGACACTGCACCGTCATTTCCACCTTTCTCCCTTGGATCCACTGGCTCCGAAAGCGCGAAGGGAGCGCGGAAGGGGCCACTTGCTCTGTGGCACAAAGTAAACGGGACGGAAACAGGGACGCAGCTAGTATTGACGGCGGCCACCGCTCCTTGGTATCCCCTTACCCATGCCAAGAGCAGCTCGAAAAGCACCCGGCGGGCAGGTGTACCATGTGCTGAACCGATCGGTCGGCAAGAGGCACCTC